>NZ_JAAUWR010000003.1:0-301856 GCF_014694495.1 Aliivibrio sp. S10_S31
CTAAATTTGAGTCAGAAGTGTACGTTCTTTCTAAAGATGAAGGCGGCCGTCACACTCCTTTCTTCAAAGGTTACCGTCCACAGTTCTACTTCCGTACAACTGACGTAACAGGCGACATCACTCTACCTGAAGGCGTAGAAATGGTAATGCCAGGTGATAACGTTCAAATGACGGTTGAGCTAATCGCTCCAATCGCAATGGACGAAGGTCTACGCTTCGCGATCCGTGAAGGTGGCCGTACAGTTGGTGCTGGTGTTGTTGCTAAAATCTTTGCTTAAGATTTGACTAAGTACTAGTAAAAAGGGCATCATTTGATGCCCTTTTTCTGCGTTGTATTGTGTGTTGTTTTGCATTTTTAGAAAATACACAGCACAGCGCAGATGAATCAACGAAATTGTTGGTTTATGGAATGAAGATACTAGGCTATATTAAGTCTGGTTAACAATTTCTATCAAGTGATAGAAGTAAATTATGGTTATGTCACAGGTTGGTTTATGAAAACAAATACTGAGACAACAGAAACTTCAGGCGCAGCTGATACAGTAAAATGGTTACTTGTTTTAGTTCTATTATCTGCTGCTGTTGTTGGTAATTACTTACTAGCTGATTTATCTGTTGTTATTCGAGCTGCCGGTGTGGTTGCATTAATTGCTGCTGCTGGTGGTATTGCTGCTTTCACAGCAAAAGGTCAAACTGCAATTGCATTTGCTCGTGAATCAAGAATGGAAGTTAGAAAGGTTGTTTGGCCTACACGCCAAGAAACAACACAAACAACTTTCATTGTTCTAGCTGTATGTATCGTGATGGCTCTGATTTTATGGGGCATTGATGGTATTATGGTTAGACTAATTGGCTTAATCACAGGTGTTTGAGGATAAGTGATCATGAGTGAAGCTCCAAAAAAACGTTGGTATGTAGTTCAAGCTTTTTCAGGCTTTGAAGGTCGTGTATCTCAATCGCTACGCGAACATATTAAAATGCATAACATGGAAGAGTTATTTGGTGAAGTACTAGTACCAACTGAAGAAGTGGTAGAAATGCGTGCTGGCCAACGTCGTAAAAGCGAACGTAAATTTTTCCCTGGTTACGTTTTAGTGCAAATGATCATGAATGATGAATCATGGCACTTAGTACGTAGTATTCCACGTGTAATGGGGTTCATTGGTGGTACTTCGGATCGCCCTGCACCAATTACTGATAAAGAAGCGGATGCCATTTTAAACCGTCTTGAGCAAGCGAGCGAAGCTCCACGTCCTAAGACATTGTTTGAAGCTGGTGAAGTGGTTCGTGTTACTGAAGGCCCATTCGCAGACTTTAACGGTACTGTTGAAGAAGTGGATTACGAGAAGAGTCGCTTAAAAGTATCTGTATCTATCTTTGGTCGTGCAACTCCAGTAGAACTAGAGTTCAGCCAAGTAGAAAAAAACTGATCGAAAAATCAGCAAAAGGTATTGTCAAAGGCGCGAATTATTACTATAATTTCGCGCCTTTTTGTTAACGGGGAGCTAATCCAGTTGGATAGCGTTTGAACCCAAGTATTAGGAAATATCATGGCTAAGAAAGTTGAAGCTTATATCAAACTGCAAGTTGCAGCAGGTATGGCGAACCCAAGTCCACCAGTTGGTCCTGCACTAGGTCAACACGGTGTGAACATCATGGAATTCTGTAAAGCGTTTAACGCAAAAACAGAATCTATCGAGAAAGGTCTACCAATCCCAGTAGTTATCTCTGTATACAACGACCGTTCTTTCACGTTCGTTACTAAGACTCCACCAGCAGCAGTTCTTCTTAAGAAAGCTGCAGGCGTTAAGTCTGGTTCTGGTCGTCCAAATACTGAGAAAGTTGGTACTGTTACTGACGCTCAACTACAAGAGATCGCAGAAACTAAAGCTGCGGACATGACTGGTGCTGACATTGAAGCTATGAAGCGTTCAATTGCTGGTACTGCTCGTTCAATGGGCCTAGTGGTAGAGGGTTAATATAATGGCAAAACTTACTAAGCGCATGCGCAATATCCGCGAAAAAGTTGAAGTTACTAAAGAATACGACATCAACGAAGCTGTTGCTCTTCTAAAAGAACTTGCTACTGCTAAGTTCACAGAAAGCGTTGACGTTGCTGTTAACCTTGGCATCGATGCACGTAAATCTGACCAAAACGTTCGTGGTGCAACTGTACTACCACACGGTACTGGTCGTGACATTCGTGTTGCTGTTTTCACTCAAGGTGCAAACGCAGAAGCTGCTAAAGAAGCTGGTGCTGATCTAGTTGGTATGGAAGATCTTGCTGAACTAGTTAAGAAAGGCGAAATGAACTTTGACGTTGTTGTTGCTTCTCCTGATGCAATGCGCGTTGTTGGTCAACTAGGTACAATCCTAGGTCCTCGCGGTCTTATGCCAAACCCTAAAGTTGGTACTGTAACGCCTAACGTAGCTGAAGCTGTTAAGAACGCTAAAGCTGGTCAAGTTCGTTACCGTAACGACAAAAACGGCATCATCCACACTACTATCGGTAAAGTGGACTTTGATGCTGCTCAACTTAAAGAGAACCTAGAAGCTCTTTTAGTTGCACTTAAGAAAGCAAAACCAACTTCTGCGAAAGGTACTTTCGTGAAGAAGGTAAGCATCTCTACTACAATGGGTGCTGGTGTATCTTTAGATCAAGCGACTCTAAATACACAAACAAACTAATTTGCAAAGGTGGGAAATTCATGTATAATTTTCCGCCTATCAAATTTATGGTTGGGGCTTTCTGATTTTTAATTAGAAAGTCTCCGTCCAAGACCGTAGGCGCTCGTAAGAGCTTAATAAAACCTGCGTAGACGGTGCCCGAACTTGAAATCAATTTTATAAAAATTGATTTTCTGTGAATGCATCGTATTTACTCTCCTACATTTTGTAGTGAGTGGTGTAATCACAACCAGAGGTTAATCCAAATGGCTTTAAATCTTCAAGACAAAAAAGCAATTGTTGCTGAAGTCAACGAAGCAGCCAGTGGTGCACTTTCTGCAGTTGTAGCTGACTCTCGTGGCGTTCCTGTTGCTGCGATGACTGTTCTACGTAAACAAGCGCGTGAAGCGGGCGTTTACATGAAAGTTGTTCGTAACACATTAGCACGCCGTGCAGTAGAAGGTACTGAGTATGAGTGTCTAACTGACACTTTCACTGGTCCGTCTCTACTTGCATTCTCTAACGAGCACCCAGGTGCTGCAGCACGTCTTTTCAAAGACTTCGCTAAAGAGAATAAAGATTTCGAGATCAAAGCTGCTGCATTTGAAGGCGCAGTTACTGATGCTGATGTACTAGCGACACTACCAACTTACGACGAAGCTATCGCACGCCTAATGATGTGCATGAAAGAAGCTTCTGCTGGCAAGCTGGTTCGTACTATCGCTGCTGTTCGTGACCAAAAAGAAGAAGCTGCGGCATAAGCCTTGCTTTAACTGGTTACAAAATAAATTATTGTTGACTTAAAAGAGAATTGTTATGTCTATTACTAACGAGCAAATCCTAGACGCAGTTGCAGAAATGTCTGTAATGCAAGTTGTTGAGCTTATCGAAGCTATGGAAGAAAAATTCGGTGTTACTGCTGCTGCTGCAGTAGTTGCAGGTGGCGCAGCTGGCGGCGACGCTGCTGAAGAGCAATCTGAATTTGACGTAATCCTAACTTCTGCTGGCGCTAACAAAGTTGCTGTTATCAAAGCAGTACGTGGCGCTACTGGCCTAGGTCTTAAAGAAGCTAAAGGTCTTGTAGACTCAGCTCCAGCACCTCTAAAAGAAGGCGTTGACAAAGCTGAAGCTGAAGCTCTTAAAGCTCAGTTAGAAGAAGCTGGTGCTTCTGTTGAAGTTAAGTAATTATTACTTAGTTTCATAGCCTAACGGCTAATGGCTGGTGGTTTATTAACCACCGGCCTTTTTGCGCTGTAGGGTGTAGGGTAATTTCACACTGTTTAGAACCCCTCATCCGAGCAAAAAACATGATCACAAATCAGTGAACATGTCCTACAGAAAACAGTGTTATTAGTCACTGTCCCAGCCTTTAAAGACAAAGGCGGACGGTTCGGGTCACTTATCAGCGAGCTGAGGAACCCCATGGTTTACTCTTATACAGAGAAAAAGCGCATCCGTAAGGATTTTGGTAAGCGTCCACAAGTGTTGGACATACCATACTTGCTATCGATCCAGCTTGATTCTTTTACAAAATTTATCGAGCAAGATCCAGAAGGGCAATACGGTCTTGAGGCTGCCTTCCGTTCTGTTTTTCCAATTCAGAGCTACAACGGCAACTCTAAGCTAGAATACGTTAGCTACAATCTCCGTGAGCCAGAATTTGACGTTAAAGAATGTCAAATCCGTGGTGTTACATATTCTGCACCACTACGTGTTAAACTGCGTTTGGTTGTGTACGATAAAGATGCACCAGCAAACACGGTTAAAGACATTAAAGAACAAGAAGTCTACATGGGCGAAATTCCGCTTATGACAGACAATGGTACTTTTGTAATCAATGGTACTGAAAGGGTTATCGTATCCCAGCTGCACCGCAGCCCAGGTGTCTTCTTCGACAGCGATAAGGGTAAGACCCATTCATCTGGTAAAGTTCTTTATAACGCACGTGTAATTCCTTACCGTGGTTCATGGTTAGATTTCGAATTTGATCCTAAGGATAACTTATTCGTACGTATCGACCGTCGTCGTAAATTACCAGCAACGATCATCCTACGTGCACTGAATAAAACAACAGAAGAGATCCTAGATCTATTCTTCGATAAAGTTGTTTTTGAAGTGAAAGATCAAACGCTAATGATGGAATTACTTCCTGAGCGTTTACGTGGTGAAACTGCAACTTTTGATATCGAAGCTAACGGCAAAGTTTATGTAGAAGCTGGCCGTCGTATTACTGCGCGTCATATTCGCCAGTTAACGAAAGACGATATCACTCATATTGAAGTTCCAGTTGATTACATCGTAGGTAAAGTGGCTTCTCACGACTACGTGAATGAAGACACTGGCGAGATCATTATCGCAGCTAACCAAGAGTTTAGCTTAGAAGATCTGGCTAATTTATCTCAGGCTGGCTACAAGAAGATCGAAGTACTATTTACTAACGATCTTGATCATGGTGCATACATCTCTGACACATTACGTGCAGATTCAACTGTTGACCGTTTATCGGCTCTTGTTGAAATTTACCGTATGATGCGCCCTGGCGAGCCGCCAACAAAAGAAGCTGCTGAAGCATTATTCGAAAGCCTATTCTTCTCTGAAGAACGCTATGACTTATCGACTGTTGGTCGTATGAAGTTCAATAGCTCTATTGGCCGTGATAATGACGAAGGTGCTGGCGTTCTTGATGAGACAGACATCATTGAAGTGATGCGTAAACTGATCGATATCCGTAACGGTATTGGTGAAGTCGATGATATCGACCACCTAGGTAACCGTCGTATTCGTTCTGTTGGCGAAATGGCAGAAAACCAATTCCGTGTTGGTCTAGTTCGTGTAGAACGTGCTGTTCGTGAGCGTCTAAGTCTTGGTGACCTTGATGCAATTATGCCTCAAGATCTTATCAACGCTAAACCGATCTCAGCTGCAGTTAAAGAATTCTTTGGCTCTTCACAGCTGTCTCAGTTTATGGACCAAAACAACCCATTGTCAGAAGTTACGCACAAACGTCGTATTTCTGCTTTAGGTCCTGGTGGTCTAACTCGTGAGCGTGCTGGCTTCGAAGTTCGTGACGTACACGCGACTCACTACGGTCGCCTATGTCCTATCGAAACACCTGAAGGTCCAAACATCGGTCTGATTAACTCACTATCAGCATTTGCACAATGTAACGAGTACGGTTTCCTAGAAACTCCATACCGTCGTGTTGTTGATGGTCAAGTAACTGATCAAGTTGATTACCTATCTGCTATCGAAGAAGGTACTTTTGTTATTGCACAGGCTAACGCCGTGTTAACTGAAGAAGGTACTTTTGCTGATGAACTAATCATCGCTCGTCAGAAAGGTGAATCTGGTCTACACCCTCGTGAACATATCCAATATATGGATGTCGCGACAAACCAAGTTGTATCTGTAGCTGCTTCGCTTATCCCGTTCCTAGAACACGATGATGCGAACCGTGCCCTAATGGGTGCGAACATGCAACGTCAAGCTGTACCTACATTAAAAGCTGATAAGCCTTTAGTTGGTACTGGTATTGAACGTAACGTAGCGGTTGACTCAGGTGTAACAGCTGTTGCTAAACGTGGTGGTGTGGTTCAGTCAGTAGATGCTTCTCGTATCGTTATTAAAGTGAACGAAGAAGAGTTGGTACCTGGTGAAGCTGGTATCGATATCTACAACTTAACTAAATACACTCGTTCTAACCAAAATACGTGTATCAACCAACGTCCTACTGTGCTTCCTGGTGAACCTGTAACTCGTGGTGATGTTCTTGCTGATGGTCCTTCAACAGACCTTGGTGAGCTAGCACTTGGTCAGAACATGCGTATCGCATTTATGCCTTGGAATGGTTACAACTTCGAGGATTCAATCCTTGTATCTGAACGTGTAGTTCAAGAAGACCGTTTCACGACGATTCACATCCAAGAACTATCTTGTGTGGCTCGTGATACTAAACTTGGTTCTGAAGAGATCACAGCAGACATCCCTAACGTAGGTGAAGCTGCTCTGTCTAAACTAGACGAATCAGGTATTGTTTACATTGGTGCTGAAGTTAAGGGTGGTGACATCCTAGTTGGTAAAGTAACACCTAAAGGTGAAACTCAATTGACTCCTGAAGAGAAGCTACTACGTGCTATCTTTGGTGAAAAAGCATCTGATGTTAAAGATTCATCTCTACGTGTACCAAACTCTGTTTCAGGTACTATCATTGACGTACAAGTATTTACGCGTGATGGTGTTGAAAAAGACAAACGTGCTCTAGAAATCGAACAAATGCAGCTTAAAGAAGCTAAGAAAGACATTACTGAAGAGTTCCAAATTCTTGAAGGTGGTCTATTAGCTCGTGTTCGTACACTTCTTGTAGCAGCGGGTGTTTCTGAAGTTAAACTTGATGCAATGGATCGTAAGCAGTGGTTAGAAATCACTCTTGACGACGAAGCGCAACAAAACCAACTTGAGCAACTTGCTGAGCAGTACGACGAACTTAAAGCTGAGTTCGATAAGAAGTTTGAAACTAAGCGTCGTAAGATCACTCAAGGTGATGATCTTGCACCGGGCGTACTGAAGATCGTTAAAGTTTACCTAGCGGTTAAACGTCGTATTCAGCCTGGTGATAAGATGGCGGGTCGTCACGGTAACAAGGGTGTAATCTCTAAGATCAACCCTGTTGAAGACATGCCTTATGATGAGAAAGGTCAACCAGTAGATATCGTATTGAACCCACTGGGTGTACCTTCTCGTATGAACATCGGTCAGATTCTTGAAGTTCATATGGGTCTTGCTGCGAAAGGCGTTGGTGACAAGATCAACCAAATGCTTAAAGAGCAACAAGAACTGCATAAGTTCCGTAACTTCTTACAAAAAGTATACGATCTTGGTGAAACTCGCCAAGAAGTAGATATTGCTGCTCTGTCTGATGACGAAGTTCGTACTTTAATTAAGAACTTACGTGGTGGTTTACCAATCGCTACACCAATCTTTGATGGTGCTCCTGAAGCGTCAATTAAAGAGCTATTAAAACTTGTTGATCTACCAGAATCTGGTCAGTTGAAACTGTTTGATGGTCGTACTGGTGATGCGTTTGAGCGTCCTGTAACTGTTGGTTACATGTACATGCTAAAACTGAACCACTTAGTTGATGACAAGATGCACGCACGTTCTACCGGCTCTTACAGCCTTGTAACTCAGCAACCACTAGGTGGTAAAGCTCAGTTCGGTGGTCAGCGTTTCGGTGAGATGGAAGTATGGGCACTTGAAGCATATGGTGCTGCATATACCCTACAAGAAATGCTAACCGTTAAGTCGGATGACGTGAACGGTCGTACTAAGATGTATAAGAACATCGTAGATGGCGATCATCGTATGGAACCAGGTATGCCAGAATCATTCAACGTATTGTTGAAAGAGATCCGCTCACTTGGTATCAACATCGAGTTAGAAGACGAAGAATAATCTCATTGAGATTGTCCGGTAGAATATAAGGCGCTCGCCGAGCGCCTTTTTTCTCCTTACAGGAGCCGAATGTGAAAGACTTATTAAAGTTTCTGAAAGCACAACACAAGACTGAAGAATTTGATGCAATCAAAATCGGTCTTGCTTCACCTGACCAAATTCGTTCATGGTCTTTTGGTGAAGTTAAAAAGCCAGAAACAATCAACTATCGTACCTTTAAGCCAGAACGTGACGGTCTTTTCTGTGCACGTATCTTTGGCCCAGTTAAAGACTACGAATGCTTATGTGGTAAATACAAACGCCTTAAGCACCGTGGTGTTATCTGTGAAAAATGTGGCGTAGAAGTAACGCAAACTAAAGTTCGTCGTGACCGTATGGGCCACATCGAATTAGCGTCTCCAGTTGCGCACATCTGGTTCCTGAAGTCACTGCCGTCTCGTATTGGTTTGTTAATGGACATTCCACTACGTGATATCGAGCGTGTACTTTACTTTGAATCATATGTGGTTACTGAGCCAGGTATGACTGATCTAGAACGCAGCCAACTTCTTTCTGAAGAAGAATATCTTGATAAGCTAGAAGAGTTCGGTGACGAATTCACAGCTAAGATGGGTGCGGAAGCGATCAAAGATCTGCTAGCGTCTATGGACATGCAAGCAGAAATCGAAGACATGCGTGAAGAGTTAGAAACTACTAACTCTGAAACAAAACGTAAAAAAGTAACTAAGCGTCTGAAACTAGTAGAAGCTTTCGTTCAATCTGGTAACAACCCAGAGTGGATGATTCTAACTGTTCTACCAGTTCTTCCGCCAGATCTTCGTCCTCTAGTACCACTAGATGGCGGTCGTTTTGCTACGTCTGATCTAAATGACTTATACCGTCGTGTGATTAACCGTAACAACCGTTTGAAGCGTCTATTAGACTTAGCTGCACCAGATATTATCGTACGTAACGAAAAACGTATGCTTCAAGAGTCTGTTGATGCGCTGCTTGATAACGGTCGTCGTGGTCGTGCGATTACAGGTTCTAACAAGCGTCCTCTTAAATCTCTTGCTGATATGATCAAGGGTAAACAAGGTCGTTTCCGTCAGAACTTGCTTGGTAAACGTGTAGACTACTCTGGTCGTTCTGTAATTACAGTAGGTCCATACCTTCGTCTACACCAGTGTGGTCTTCCTAAGAAGATGGCACTTGAACTATTTAAACCATTTATCTACAGCAAATTAGAAGGCCGTGGTCTTGCTACGACAATCAAAGCTGCTAAGAAGATGGTAGAGCGTGAAGAAGCGATCGTTTGGGATATCCTAGATGACGTAATTCGTGAACACCCAGTACTGCTTAACCGTGCGCCGACACTTCACCGTCTAGGTATCCAAGCGTTTGAACCAGTACTAATCGAAGGTAAAGCAATTCAGCTTCACCCACTAGTGTGTGCGGCATATAACGCCGACTTCGATGGTGACCAGATGGCGGTACACGTACCACTAACTCTGGAAGCTCAATTAGAAGCACGTACCCTAATGATGTCGACAAACAACATTCTGTCGCCAGCATCAGGTGACCCAATCATCGTACCTTCTCAGGACGTTGTATTAGGTCTGTACTACATGACACGTGAAAAAATTAACGCTAAAGGCGAAGGCATGTACCTTGAAGGTTTTGCTGAAGCTGAAAAAGCATACCGTACAGGTGTTGCTGAGCTACACGCTCGCGTTAAAGTTCGTATCACTGAAGTTATTCGTGATGAGAACGGTATTGAGACTCGTGAAACTAAACTGGTTGATACGACTGTTGGTCGTGCAATGCTATGGCAAATCGTGCCAGAAGGTCTTCCTTACAGCATCATTAACCAGAAGTTAGGTAAGAAGCAAATCTCTAACCTACTAAACGAAGCGTACCGTACTCTTGGTCTTAAAGACACTGTAGTGTTTGCTGACCAAATCATGTACACCGGTTTCGCATACGCAGCATTGTCTGGTGCGTCTGTTGGTATCGATGACATGGTTATCCCTGATGCTAAGTACACGAAAGTTGCTGATGCAGAAGAAGAAGTTAAGCAAATTCAAGAGCAGTACCAATCTGGTCTTGTAACTGCGGGCGAACGTTACAACAAAGTTATCGATATCTGGGCAGCAACAAACGAACAAGTTGCTAAAGAGATGATGGATAACCTGTCTTCAGAAACAGTGCTTAACCGCGATGGTGAAGAAGAGCAACAAGAATCGTTTAACAGCGTTTACATGATGGCCGACTCTGGTGCTCGTGGTTCTGCAGCTCAGATTCGTCAGCTAGCGGGTATGCGTGGTCTGATGGCTAAACCAGATGGTTCAATCATCGAAACACCGATCACGGCGAACTTCCGTGAAGGTCTAAACGTAAACCAATACTTCATCTCAACGCACGGTGCGCGTAAAGGTCTTGCCGATACAGCACTTAAAACTGCGAACTCAGGTTACCTGACTCGTCGTTTAGTAGACGTTGCACAAGATGTAGTTGTTCATTTAGATGACTGTGGTACATACGAAGGTGTGACCATGACTCCTCTAATTGAAGGTGGTGACGTTAAAGAACCTCTACACGAACGTGTTCTAGGTCGTGTGGTTGCTGAAGATGTATTGAAACCAGGTACAGATGAAATTCTTCTTCCACGTAACACTCTTCTTGATGAGAAGCAGTGTCAAATCGTTGAAGAAAACTCAGTTGACCAAATTAAAGTACGTTCAGTAGTAAGTTGTGAAGCTGACTTTGGTTGTTGTGCAAACTGTTACGGTCGTGACCTTGCTCGTGGCCACATGGTTAACCAAGGTGAGTCAGTTGGTGTTATCGCTGCTCAATCAATCGGTGAACCTGGTACACAGCTAACGATGCGTACGTTCCACATCGGTGGTGCGGCATCTACAGCGGCAGCAGACAACAGCATTCAAGTTAAGACGACTGGTTCGATCAAGCTTCATAATGCTAAGCACGTAACAAATAGCGAAGGTAACTTAGTTATTACGTCTCGTGCTTCTGAATTAACAGTTATTGATGAGCATGGCCGTACTAAAGAGAGTTACAAGCTATCTTACGGTACTATCTTGAATAAGAAAGATGGTGATGCAGTTAACCAAGGCGATAAGATCGCAGCTTGGGACCCGCATACAATGCCAATCATCACTGAAGTACAAGGTCAAGTTCAATTCGTTGACATGATTGATGGTGTTACGATCACAACTCAAACTGATGAGTTAACTGGTCTATCTTCAATCGTTGTTCTTGATGCGGCTGAGCGTGCTTCTGCTGGTAAAGACATGCGTCCAACAGTGAAACTTGTTGATGCGAACGGTAACGACATCATGATCCCTGGTACTGAAATGCCAGCTCAATACTTCCTACCAGGTAAGGCGATTGTTAACCTTGCTGATGGTGGTAACGTAGGTATTGGTGAAACGTTAGCGCGTATTCCTCAAGCTTCAAGCGGTACTAAAGATATCACCGGTGGTCTACCACGCGTTGCGGACTTATTTGAAGCTCGTAAACCTAAAGAGCCAGCAATTCTTGCTGAGCACGCAGGTATTGTTGCGTTTGGTAAAGAGACTAAAGGTAAGGTTCGCTTATTGATCACTCGTGACGATAACGGCGAAGTTTATGAAGAAATGATTCATAAACACCGTCAACTTAACATCTTTGAAGGTGATAAAGTTGAACGTGGTGACGTTATCTCTGATGGTCCAGAAACTCCACATGATATTCTACGTTTACGTGGTATCCATGCAGTGACTGAATACATCACTAACGAAGTTCAAGAAGTTTACCGCTTACAAGGCGTTAAGATTAACGATAAGCACATTGAAACTATCGTTCGTCAAATGCTACGTAAGTGTACGATTACACATTCTGGTGATTCTACTTTCCTTGAAGGTGAGCAACTAGAATTCGCTAACGTAACGATTGCAAACCGTCAGCTTGAAGCTGAAGGCAAGCAACCTGCACGTTTCGAGCGTGATCTACTAGGTATTACTAAAGCGTCTCTTGCTACTGAGTCGTTCATCTCTGCTGCATCGTTCCAAGAAACGACGCGTGTACTTACTGAAGCAGCTGTTTCTGGTAAGCGTGATGAACTACGTGGTCTGAAAGAAAACGTAATCGTTGGTCGTCTAATTCCAGCGGGTACAGGTTTCGCATACCACCAAGAACGTCAAAAGCAAAAAGCTGTGGAGCAAGAAGGTCCATCAGCTGAGCAAGCGACTGATAACTTAGCGGCACTATTAAATGCAGGTTTCTCTTCTGAAGAGTAATTGATTTAATAAACGCAAATAAAAGCCCTGCAGAGATGCAGGGCTTTTTTTATTTAAGTGATAAATTTATAGTTGAGTAATTACAACAGCATTGTAACTACTGTTATCTGCGGTTACTGTAGCCATATCATTATTAGTTTGGTTAACCATTATCCAGTTATCATTCGAACCATTTTCCAATGTAACCTCAGCCATTGATGAGTCACCCCATTGGGCCACAGAAACAAAGTTATCGTTACTTGAATCAATTGTTACATCCGCTTCGTTGAAGCTACCACCAACAACGACAGCGTAAACGGTATTGTCTAATGAATCATTTTTCATCAAGATTGTCGTGTCGTTATCTGATGCTCCAGCATAAAATGCAGTGTAAGTTGTATTATCATCACCGTTGATTTTAGTTAATGCTTCATTACCTGAACCACCATAAACATGAATTTTAGAGTCATTATCATGTCCTTTTTGACGGATTTTTAATGTACCATTGTTCGATCCGCCCATTACACTGATTTCACCTTCATTACGACGACCTCTTTGAACAATTTTATTGTTCGAGTTATCTGATGCACCATCAAAATTAATGTAGGCTTCATTTTTGCGTCCACGTTGGTCAATTAAACCATTGTTGTTATCGCTGTCGTCAGCAATAACCTTACCTAAATTAAGGCGTCCATCTTGTTCAATTGCGAAGTCATTATCATCACTACCTAAACGAGCTTTTAGAACAGCACGGTTGTGACGACCATCTTGATCAATCATCAGGTCATTATCATCACTTCCGTTACGTACTCTTACTACAGCTTCGTTATGACGCCCCATTTGATAGATATCAACGTCGTTATCATCAGAGTTTCGGATTAACACATCTGCATCATTCCCTACTGCTGGCGACATTTGGAAAATATTAACGTCATTATCATCTGCATTAAATAGCTCTACATCTGCTGTATTCCCAGCATATGCAGCACCAGAAAGTAAGATAGTTGAGATTGCGATTGCTAGCTTTTTCATAATAAAACTTCCTTGAAATGATTTTTAATTTACGATGGATATGAATCTATCCATTCCGTTTACTAAGATAATTCCTTGATTGCCAGTTTGATTAATGGAAAAACCTGCACCATTATTTTTATTCACTGCAGCTGCAATATTTGAATCACCTGTTTGGTTTACTACGTTTTGTTTACCGTTACCTGTTTGTACTAAATGAGCTATGTTGTCATTACCTTCTTGTAAAATGGCACCTTCATGGTTTAATCCTAGCTGTTTCAATGTAGCTGAATTATTTGTGCCATTTTGAGCAATTAACCCTACATTATTGCTACCTAGTTGCATGACGGCTGCTGTATTGTCATAGCCAGTTTGTTTTACTTTTGCTTTATTACTTCCTGTTTTATTTACATTATGTTGAATAATAGTTACTTGCGAATTTGTTGCATTAGTTAATTCAATAATTGCATTATTATCATTGCTCGTATTTAATTCGGATAATTCCGTTAATTCATTTGGAGCATTAAATTCATTAATACCTAGATCAAAATTCGCATAACTGTAACCACTTATCCCCATTAATAAATAGATATAACTTACTGATAATATTTTCATATCAGTATCCCTCTTTCGTGATAGCTTTTTGCCACATCAAAAGTATGGGATTTGCTCAGAGAACAACCATAAACTTATTAATGATATTTTAATTGGTAAAAAATAAACTAAAGTACTATACGTTTTGATTTTTAAATGCTTATTTAATTCTCACAAATGATACAAACTAAAGGTTATTAATAATTATTTAGTTATTCGGTGGATATGTAGAGGTTTTAAGCTAGTTTTAAATAACAGTCATCATGGAGGAGTGAGATGAGTATCTATTATTTATCGTCAGATCCAACATTGTATTCATCTTTACTTATTGATTTATTAGAGAAATCTTCAGGTCAGGCGATTGTTTCTCTTAATTGTGATGAATTAGTAAATAAAGGGAAAGTAGATGATGACATTCTAGTTATCTTAGATATAAAAAAACAAACAGATAAAAAGTATAAAAATTACATAGATACAATTAATCGAAATAAATTAAAGGTAAGAGAAATACTTTTTAATATAACTGATGAGAATATAAAAAAAAACATAATGAAATATCCGAATGTTGTAGGGGTATTTTATGAGAAAGATAATATGGATGTTATATCTTATGGAGTAAAGAAAATAATAGAAGGAGAGATGTGGCTTAGTCGTAAAATAATTAATGAATTAATATTTGCATATAGAGAGAAACAGAGTGCGATATTATCAACATCTATTTCATTAACGACAAGAGAAAGTGAAATATTAAGATTATTAGCATCCGGCGCTTCAAATGTAGACATCGCTAATTCATTGTTTGTAAGTGAAAATACAGTTAAGACACACTTATATAATGTCTTTAAAAAATTAAATGTAAAAAATAGATTACAAGCGATGATGTGGGCGAAAGGATATGACTTTGAAGGAAATAATCGATGAATATTAAATATATTAGTATCGTTTTTTTTACATCTTTTATTTCTTTTGCTTCAGATAATAAAGCATCGTTAGAGTCTAAAGCTCCTTTGGAAAATAACAGCGTAAATGAAGTGGATGATTTAATTGAACTTGATGGGTTGATTATTGATCGTACATTGACTCGTTTGGGACGAGATTTTTATTTTTCTTTTTCTATGAAAATGAACGCTAGATATGAAGATATAGATGTAAACCTAACAATAAAAGAAAGACCGACGGCATTATCTGGAAGCATTATAGGGGTTTATCATTTTGATAAGGTTATTTATAGAAGTGCTCTTTCTCCAGGTCAACGACAGGCTGATGAGAAAGCAGAGCAGGCTCTAGAAGCCGTAAATAAATACATAGTTAAATGGCAAACAGAAAAGTTATTTAAAGATACATTTGATCTCGATTACCCTGAGATCTAAGGATTGATTATGGCAATAAGGAATGTATTGCTAATGCTATCTATCTGTATACCTGTTTTTGTTCATGCAAGTGAATTGGTATATACACCTGTGAATCCTAATTTCGGAGGAAACCCTTTAAATACATCGCACCTATTTGGTGGCGCAAATGCAATTAATGATTATAAAGGACCTCAAGAAGATTCACTATTTGAACAAGAGTCAGCACTAGATCGTTTAACATCTAGTTTGCAATCTCGTTTGATCAGTCAATTACTTGCTGATGTTGGTAATGGTAATACTGGGCAATTAATTACAGACGATTTCATACTTAATATTGTTGATGATTCAGGGGCTCTATTGATTCAAATTGTTGATAAAGCAACAGGGGAAACATCAGAGATTCAGGTGAGTGGCTTAACTCCAGATTGATCTAACGCTAAGGACTGAGCAATGAAATATTCAATTTATTATTTATTCATACTACTGTTAGCGGGTTGTTCAAATTCAATCGATATTCCTGAAACTTCTGAGTCTCCAACGTTAATGCAGCGAGGAGCAAATTATATTGATTTGATATCGCTACCTAAACCACAAGGAAAAATATTTGTTTCTGTCTATGATTTTAGAGATCAAACGGGACAATATAAGCCACAGCCTAACAGTAATTTTTCGACCGCTGTACCTCAAGGTGGAACGGCTCTTTTAACGATGGCTTTATTAGATTCTGAATGGTTTTATCCTTTAGAACGACAAGGATTACAAAATCTTTTGACTGAACGAAAAATTATTAGAGCGGCTCAAAAAAAGCAGGAATCGATTAGCAATCATGGCTCAACATTACCTTCATTATTGTCTGCTAACGTAATGATAGAAGGGGGTATTGTTGCTTATGATTCAAATATAAAAACCGGTGGTGCAGGAGCTCGTTATTTAGGAATTGGTGGTTCGGGTCAATATAGAGCAGATCAAGTTACTGTGAACATACGAGCGGTAGATGTAAGAAGTGGGAAAATACTGACAAGTGTGACTACAAGTAAAACGATTTTATCTTATGAAGTCTCTGCTGGTGCATTTCGTTTTGTTGATTACAAAGAGTTATTAGAGGTTGAACTAGGGTATACCAATAATGAGCCTGTAAATATTGCTTTGATGTCAGCGATTGATTCCGCTGTCATACACCTTATCGTGAAAGGTGTACAACAAGGGCTATGGCGACCTGCAAATTTAGATACTAGAAATAATCCGATATTTAAAAAATACGCCTCTGAAACCAATCAAATTTTATAAAATCAAATAGAGTGTTTGGGTTCAAACACTCTATTTAATCATTAAGCTCCTGGAGGGTGTGACAAGCTGCTAGAAATTTGTTCGATTAACCCATCCTCTAACTCAAACCTCGCTTCAATAATTTCACCTAGCGTTGAAAAATCATTGTCGAAATCACTCAATAATAACTCCTCATCATCTTTAGAATATTTATCAGTGAAGTTAAGAATAGGATCGGTTGTTTTTGTTATATGGGCATAAAGTTGACTCATCTCTTCAGTAGGAGAAAAGCCTGTCGCATCCCATTTGGCCATTACCATGTTGTAAATTTTAAAATGACCCTCTGAAATATAATCAATTAGATGCTGTGTAAATGATTGAATTGAAGAGAAATCAGGAAGAGAAGATGCAGATGAGTCAAAAGGTGGCAGTCCGGCCAATTTGCAATACTCAACCAATAAATCTTGGCGAGTTGATAGCCAATGGTCAATAACGTCGCTATTGCCACCCCATTGTTCTTGGAATTGATTTAGTCTAGTAAGCATAACGATATCCTTGTAGTTGCAAGCAATATTCCAAAGTTCTATATCTATACCCAAGTAAATCTGAGTGTGGTTTCAGTGTAAATTGTTTGGGTATATACTCATTACTATTCTTTAAGATTGCCAGTAAATATGGATGGCTGCAAGAGGGTTGTGATAAAGATGTTAAACCAACATACAAAAGCGTATTGGTGCGTAGTAAATGATTCAAACATTTGGTTGAAGGATGGAAAGCTTCCAAATGGTAGTGCAATTGAGTTTAACTTACCTTTTGAGCAAGCAATATGTATCGGTAATCATAATAGTGAACCAGTAATGTGGTTGAACGATGAATTAGTTAACCAAGAGTTAGCTTATACTGGTCTTAGAGAGTTATTAGAATACCCACAATCTGATTTTTTATTGTTTAGTAAAGCCATTCAGTATGGGTTCATGGCAAGAGAATTTCGTTTTTGTCCACAATGTGGTGGTCGAACTCAACTCAACCATAATCAAATTGCGATGCAATGCAATGACTGTCGTAAACTCCATTACCCTAGAATATTCCCTTCTATTATTGTTGCTGTTCGTCGTGATGATAAGATTCTACTTGCTCAACACCAAAGGCATAAAGGTGGTTTGTTTACTGTTTTAGCGGGTTTTGTTGAAGTTGGTGAAACACTGGAGATGGCGGTTTCTCGTGAAGTATTTGAAGAGACGGGTATTAAGATAAAAAATATTCGTTATGTAGGAAGCCAACCTTGGGCCTTTCCATCGAGCCTTATGATGGGATATATGGCGGACTATGAGTCTGGTGAAATAAAAGTAGATAGAAATGAGCTCATTAAGGCGGGTTGGTATGATAAAAATTCGCTGCCGGAATTAGCGCCAAAAGGGACTATAGCAAGAGCATTAATTGAAGCAACGTTAAGTGATATTCAGCAAGAAAAAAACACCCAAACAGATGAATGGGTGTAAGTAAGGTGTTGTTATGATTTCCAATTTTAATAATTGTTAATTGGATGTTGTTATTTTCACTAGCAAGACAATTTTTAACACGTGGTTATCTATTGCGCAATTATCATTAATCACAAGATTGGTTAAATATGATCTCGATAACAAAGGTAGGCTTTTGTTCAGTGAATTGAGTGCTACAATAGCGGGATCAAATATGAGGGAAGATCATGACAGAACTAAAAAATGACCGTTATTTACGTGCATTATTAAAACAACCAGTAGATTACACACCAGTTTGGATGATGCGCCAAGCGGGTCGTTACCTTCCAGAATACAAAGCTACGCGTGCAGAAGCCGGTGACTTTATGTCTTTGTGTAAAAATGCAGAGTTAGCATCAGAAGTAACTCTTCAACCTTTACGCCGTTTTCCCCTAGATGCTGCTATTTTATTCTCTGACATTTTAACTATTCCAGACGCTATGGGTCTTGGTCTGTACTTTGAAACAGGTGAAGGTCCTAAGTTTGAACGTCCAATTACTTGTAAAGCGGATGTTGATAAGATCGGTCTTCCTGATCCAGAAGGTGAACTGCAGTATGTGATGAATGCAGTTCGTCAGATCCGTAAAGATCTAAAAGGCGAAGTTCCACTAATTGGTTTCTCTGGTAGTCCGTGGACATTAGCAACTTATATGGTTGAAGGCGGCAGTTCAAAAGCATTCACTAAAATCAAAAAAATGATGTATGCAGAACCAGCAACACTTCACTTGTTATTAGATAAGTTAGCTGACAGTGTTATTGAGTATTTAAATGCTCAAATTAAAGCGGGTGCACAATCTGTAATGGTATTTGACACATGGGGTGGTGTATTAACTCCTCGTGACTATAACGAGTTCTCATTACGTTACATGCATAAAATTGTTGATGGTTTGATCCGTGAAAACGAAGGTCGCCGTGTACCAGTTACTTTATTCACTAAGAATGGTGGTATGTGGTTAGAGTCGATTGCAGCAACTGGTTGTGATGCAGTAGGCCTTGATTGGACTATTAATATTGCCGATGCAAAAGCTCGTATTGGTGATAAAGTTGCTCTGCAAGGAAACATGGATCCATCAATTCTGTATGCACAACCTGAGCGTATTCGCCAAGAAGTAGGAACCATCCTTGAAGGATTTGGTGATGCTGGTACAGGGCATGTATTCAATCTAGGTCATGGTATTCACCTAGACGTCCCACCTGAAAATGCGGGTGTGTTTGTTGATGCAGTTCATGACTTATCTAAGCCGTATCATAAATAAAATCTTAAATTAAGATTCTAGATAAAAAGGAGACTCAATGAGGTCTCCTTTTTTATTGGAACAGAGCTATAATTTTATTGTCATAATTAAAGATAAGAGCAATCAAGAGTCGGTTATGTTTAAACAATTACGTACATTATTGAAGAAAGTGATTCATGAGGCGACAGAAAGCGGGGCGAGTGAAACCGCATCGATGCACTTAGCGATGGCCTCACTTTTGTGTGAAGTATCAAACGCGGATCATCAGAGTGATGAGAGAGAAGATACCGCAAAATTACAGTTACTAATGAAGCTTCTTGGCCTTAACGAAGAGTCAGCAAAATTATTGTTACTAGAAGCGATGCAAAAAAGTAAAGCGTCTACATCTTTGTATGAGTTTACAACGAAGTTAAGAGCGCTGATGCCCGAAGAGCGTTATCACTTAATAGAAGCAATGTGGCAAGTGGCCTACGCTGATGGCGTTATAGAGCCAATGGAAGAGGCGGTGATTCGTCAAGTATCAGAGTTAATTTATCTTGATCACTTAGAGTTTATTCGAGCTAAATTAGCGGCAGCACCTAAGGATTAATACACTTAGCCTGTTAATTAAACGAGCAATAACAGGCTAACTATTTTAATAACCCTTAGTAAAGTCTATGGAGTTAATTAAAGAGAACCCATCTCGCCAACGTAAGTAGTTGTCGTAGAATTGTTCAAACACCTGCTCTGGAAAGCTGAGTGCCGCAATATGTGGTGTAATCGTAATATTTGGGTGATTCCAGTAAGGACATTCTTGAGATAGTGGTTCATGAGCAAATACGTCTAAAAATGCATGAGAAATAGATCCAGACTCAAGTGCGTTTAGTAAACCGTAATTTTCCAGTACTTCCCCTCGTCCGACATTAAATAGCAATGCACCATTGCAGTTTTTTAAGGTTTGACTATTTAGTAAATCCATCGTTAATTCCGTCTTTGGTAATGTACTTACAATCACATCTGCATATTGAAAAGCATTTTCAATTTCTGAAATATGGAATATACAATCAAAGGGAGAATCTTTAGGAGGGATCCCTGAACGGTTAATACCATAAACGATAAAGCCAAGTTGCTTAACGGTTGCGGCTAACTCACTTCCTATTGAGCCTGTTCCTAAAATAACCATGCACTTATTGACTAATGAAGAGTATGTATGGGGCTGCCATTGTTTCTTTTTTTGCTGATCAGCATATTGTTTGAAATGACGAAAGTATTGAATGGAGTAACCCAAAACATACTCTGATATTTGTTGACCGAAAATGCCACGAACATTGGTTAAATGGTAATCGGTTCTTAAATTAGGTTGGACTAGAGAGTCAATACCCGCAAAAGTAGACTGTAACCATTTTAGATTTTTGAATTGGTCTAAGAGATCGATGACTAGTGGTGGATCAGCAAGAAGGATCTCTGCTTTTCTAATATCGTGACAAATTTCAAGATCCGGGAGATCCGCTTGCTCTAAAAGTGAGAGGTATTTCTCTTTTTCTTTTGAAATGATAAGTAATTTATTCATAACCTTCCTTTTGTCATTCGCGGTTATCAAGTACACTTAAAGCGTCCTTTTTGAATAGTGCAGAATCGTCTATGTTACGCAACCCGATCCAAGTTCGTTTAGAAAAGTTTGAACCATGGCAACAAATTACTTTTATGGCTTCTTTGTGTGAACGTATGTATCCAAACTACGCACATTACTGTGAGGCTACAGGTTTTGCTGAACCACAAACCTATCGAGTAATTCTTGATAGTATTTGGGAGCTATTAACCGTTAAAAATGCCAAGATTAACTTTGAACGTCAATTAGAAAAACTGGAAGAGATGATCCCAGAAGTTAATGACGATTCAATTTATCTTACTTACCCAGCAATTGATGCTTGTGTTGCACTATCTACTTTCTTACATGGTATTTTAGATCGTGACGAGTTAGAAGAGGCGATGTTTAAGATCAGTCAACTTTCTGTAATGACGGTAGCTCAACTTGTTGAAGCTCAAACCGGTGAAGAAGTGACAGATGAAAATCAAAAAGAGATCGATGTGATCTGTGAGGAGTGGGATGTTCAGTGGGCCATTTTCCGCCCATTACGCGAAGCTGAAGAACGTGATATCGATTTAATTAAAGATTTACGACAAGAATTACGAGATGAAAATATCAGTAATATTGGCTTAGAGTTAACGTACTGATTTTCTGATTTAATAAAAAAACCGATGATTACTCATCGGTTTTTTTGTTTGCAAAAGGGGCTTGCTAACACCTTTTATTATTCTTTTTCTTCTTCAGCATCGGTATTATCGATTACACCGTGTTTATTCTTCCAATTTGTCCAACGTTGTTGAGCAAGTTGTTGCATATCGGTAGTTTTGTCTGCTTCATCGATAATTTCTTCGCCGACCATATATTCAAAGATATCTTCTAGTGTTAATAAGCCTTGAACGGTACCGTATTCGTCAATAACTAATGCCAGTTGTGCTCTGTGCTTCATTAGTTGCTCAAAAGCTTTTGGCAGTGTTGACGTACTGATAACAACCTGAATTGGACGCATCATCGCGCCAAGAGGTCGTTCACCTTGCCCTTTACGCATTGCTGAGAAAAGTTCTAAGCGGTGAGTGAAGCCGATGATGTTATCACTATCTTCACTGTAAACTAATGGACGCGAAAACGGTGTATCTGAGTGCTTTTCTAAGAACTGTTCAACCGTCATCTCAGCGTTAACACGAAATAATACCGTTCTTGGTGTCATTACTTGGGTAACAGGTACATCTTGAATATTAAGAATGTTGTTTAATATTTTTGATTCACCTTCCGCAAACTCACCATTTTCTTTTGCTAATGTTGCCATAGCTGTAATTTCATCACGCAATTTAGGTGCTTGATGACCACGAGAAAGTCGTTTTGTAATTTGTTCTGACATCCAAACTACTGGGCTTAGCAATAGCACCATCCAATGAAGCATTGTCGCTGCCATCGGAGCAAGTTGACGCCAGTAAGTTGCTCCGATTGTTTTTGGAACAATTTCAGAGAACAGTAGAATGGCAAAAGTTAGGAAAGCTGAAAAAACACCTAACCATTCACTACCAAAAACAATTGATGCTTGAGCCCCCGATGCTGCAGCACCTGCGGTGTGAGCTATCGTGTTTAGCGTTAAAATTGATGATAAAGGGCGATCAACATTATCTTTTAATGCTGTTAGTCGAGGTGCTGCGGGGTGGTTTTCTTGTCGTAATTTTGCAAGGTAGCTTGGGCTGATACTAAGAAGAATCGCTTCTAATACCGAACAAATGAAAGAAACACCAATAGAAATGGCTATATAGATGGATAAAATTAACATTATTAATCTCAAAAAAAATAAGCAAGCCACTATAAAATGGGTACGGAATAACCAAAATACAATGACTCATTAATGAAAAATAGTAACAAATTGTGAGACGTTACTCAGTTTATGTCTAAAGAACGCGCATTCTACAGCAAGAAAGGGCACAAACCTTTGCCAGATGGGGTCTTTATGCATTAGAGTTACTAGGATTTCAAAAAAATAGAAGGGAAACCCTAATGAATAAAACCCAGTTAATTGATGCTATTGCTGAAAAAGCAGACCTATCAAAAGCACAAGCAAAAGCAGCTCTTGAAGCGACTCTAGAAGGCGTAACTGGCGCTCTTAAAGATGGCGAGCAAGTTCAACTTATTGGCTTTGGTACTTTTAAAGTTAACAACCGCGCTGCGCGCACTGGTCGCAACCCTAAGACTGGTGAAGAGATTCAAATCAAAGCGGCTAAAGTTCCTGCATTTGTTGCAGGTAAAGCACTGAAAGAATCAGTAAACTAAGCTATACTTTGCCGAGTTAATCCTTAACTCGGCATTTTTATGAAGCGCATTCTATCTACTTTACTTCTATCTACTTTTCTTTTTGGCTGTTCGTCTAATCCATCTGATGAACAACGCATCAAATCTGTTACATTAACCGGTGGTCAAATCCAAGGTGATGCAACAAGTTATTATTGGTATACCCGTCGTTTACAGCAACCTATTGTAGCATCTGATTATGTCACAATGGGTGATTATGGTTGGTATAAAACTACTTATCGTTGGGAAAAAGAAACTCTTGTTGAAGCTGTCCGTGAAGGAGAAATGCTTGATTCTGAGAGTGAGTTAATCCCTTATTCTATGCATATTCGCTATAACGGTAATGGTGAGGCTGTTTATCAACGTTATGATAAAGATGGGCGTATTTTGCCATTAATGCCTGCTCAATTAACACAATTTCAAGATCAATCTAAATATTTGGTCACTAAGGTTGAAGCTCTAAATAAAGACGATATTAAATTATTCCAAGGTGAATGGGATGGTGAGACTTTTTACTCTTGTGATGGTAAACAATACGATCAATTAGAGTTTAACCAAATACTACCTAATTTCGTGGTGGCAAGATTATCTGGCTTGGATAGTTTTATTTCATTTTTAGGCCAAGAAACTCGTAGAGATAAAAATGAGTTAAAGATGTCTGAACTATTACTATTAACAGATGATAGTTATTCATGTGTAGAGCGTCCGGAATTGATTGAAGATTAAGATTAAGATTAAGATTAAGATTAATCAAGTCGAACAAAAAAAGGCGCTATTACAGCGCCTTTATTATTTATTTTCTGTAAAGCTATTTGGTTTCTAATTCACGAGCAATAGCACGGTAACCAATATCATTACGATGGAACATTCCATTCCAACTTACTTGTTTAGCAAGCTGATAAGCTCGCTCTTGAGCTTCTGATACGGTATTACCTAATGCGGTAGCACAAAGTACGCGACCACCGTTTGTCACAACATCACCAGCATCGTTATTTGTGGTGCCTGCATGGAAGATTTTTTGACCTTCAGTTTCTTCAGAAGGCAGCGAAATAACATCACCTTTTGCGTAATCTCCTGGATACCCACCAGCAGCAAGAACAACACCGATAGAAGCTCGTGGGTCCCATTTAGATTCTGCTTCGTCCAATTTCTCGTCGATAGCCATTAGACAAAGCTCAACAAGGTCTGACTCCATACGCATCATGATAGGTTGTGTTTCTGGATCACCAAAGCGACAGTTGTATTCGATTACTTTTGGTGTACCTTCTGCATCGATCATAAGGCCTGCGTAAAGGAAACCTGTATAAGGTGCACCTTCTGCATCCATGCCACGCACTGTAGGGTAGATAACTTCTTCAAGAATACGATTATGAATTTCAGGAGTTACAACAGGAGCTGGAGAGTATGCACCCATACCACCAGTATTTGGACCTGTGTCTTTGTCGCCTACGCGTTTGTGATCTTGGCTTGTTGCCATAGGAAGTACGCTTGCACCATCCACCATTACAATGAAACTGGCTTCTTCACCTTCAAGGAATTCTTCGATAACAACACGGCTACCAGCTTCACCGAATGCATTGCCTGCCAGCATATCTTTGATGGCATCTTCGGCTTCTTCAAGTGTCATTGCAACGATAACGCCTTTACCTGCGGCAAGACCGTCAGCTTTAACAACGATAGGTGCACCTTGTTCACGAACGTAAGCTAATGCAGGTTCAATTTCAGTGAAGTTTGCATAAGAACCCGTTGGGATATCATGACGAGCAAGGAAATCTTTGGTGAACGCTTTAGAACCTTCAAGTTGAGCGGCTGCTTTAGTTGGTCCAAAGATAGGAAGACCTGCTTCACGAAATGCATCAACAACGCCAATAACTAATGGTGCTTCAGGACCAACGATGGTCAGTTCGATTGCTTTTTCTTTCGCAAAAGCAACAAGAGCTGCAATATCTTCAACATCAATAGCGACGTTTTCTAGTTTTGGTTCAAGTGCTGTACCTGCATTACCAGGAGCGATGAATACTGTTTCAACATTTGGGTTTTGTGCTGCTTTCCAACCCAAAGCATGCTCTCTGCCGCCTGCGCCAATGATCAATACGTTCATGTTTTAATCCTTAATACCATTTTGTAATGGGGATAAATTATTTAAATCGGTGAATACAAAGTTCAGTGTGCGAGAAACTATAAGAGCAATATTAAGCTCACTGAGTGTACTCTTTTGCTCTTATAGGAGCGCAGCGTTCTAGTTTCTAGAAGCGAAGCGCTCTCGTTACTGTCTTTCCTAGTGACGGAAGTGACGCATACCCGTAAAGATCATCGCCATGCCGTGTTCATCAGCAGCTTCGATTACTTCATTGTCACGCATTGAGCCGCCCGGTTGGATAACACATTTGATGCCAGCTTCTGCTGCCGCATCGATACCGTCACGGAATGGGAAGAATGCATCTGATGCCATCACACAACCTTCAACCTGTAGACCTTCATCAGCCGCTTTGATGCCAGCGATCTTCGCAGAGTAAACGCGGCTCATTTGCCCAGCACCAACACCGATAGTCATGTCGCCTTTTGAATAAACGATCGCGTTAGATTTTACGTACTTCGCTACTTTCCAGCAGAATAGCGCGTCTTTTAGTTCTTCAACTGTAGGTTGACGCTTAGAAACAACTTGTAGGTCATCTTCAGACACCATGCCTTGGTCACGGTCTTGAACTAATAAGCCACCATTAACGCGTTTTACGTCAAAACCAGTTGTCTTAGTTGTCCACTCGCCACACTCAAGAAGGCGAAGGTTTTTCTTAGCCGCTACGATTTCTACTGCTTCAGCAGAAACAGAAGGTGCAATGATAACTTCAACGAATTGACGTTCAGTGATAGCCGTTGCTGTTGCTGCGTCTAGTTCGCGGTTGAATGCGATGATGCCGCCAAATGCAGATGTTGGGTCTGTTTTGAATGCACGGTCGTAAGCTTCTAGGATGTTTTTGCCCAGAGCTACACCACATGGGTTAGCGTGCTTAACGATTACACATGCTGGCTCGTCGAACTCTTTCACACACTCAAGTGCAGCGTCAGTGTCAGCGATGTTGTTGTAAGAAAGTGCTTTACCTTGGATTTGACGAGCAGTAGATACTGATGCTTCTTCAGGATTCGCTTCAACGTAGAATGCCGCAGCTTGGTGGCTGTTCTCACCGTAGCGCATGTCTTGTTTTTTCTCGAACTGTTGGTTGAACGTACGAGGGAATTTGCTCTCTTCATCACCTTCTTTGTTCTCTCCATAAGAAGGAACCATAGTACCGAAGTAGTTAGCAATCATGCCGTCGTAAGAAGCCGTGTGCTCGAATGCAGCGATAGCTAGGTCAAAACGAGTCTCTAGTGTTAGAGATTTCTCGTTCGCGTCCATTTCAGTGATAACACGGTCGTAATCGTGAGCATTTACTACGATAGTTACGTCTTTGTGGTTTTTCGCTGCAGAGCGAACCATGGTAGGGCCACCGATATCGATGTTCTCAACGGCATCAGCAAGGGTACAGCCTTCTTTTGCTACGGTTTCTGCGAATGGGTATAGGTTTACAACAACCATATCAATAGGATTGATACCGTGTTGCTCCATGATGCCATCATCTTGACCGCGACGGCCAAGTACACCACCATGAACTTTAGGATGAAGAGTTTTAACGCGGCCATCCATCATTTCAGGGAAGCCAGTGTAATCAGATACTTCAGTTACTGAGATGCCTTTTTCAGCAAGCAGACGTGCTGTACCGCCAGTAGATAAAATATCTACACCACGTTCAGCTAATGCTTGAGCAAATTCTACAATACCAGTTTTATCAGATACGCTAATCAGCGCGCGACGGATCGGACGTGCGTTATTCATTGCTACTTTCTTCCTTTAGAATTAAGTTAGGATTTTTGCCAAAAATGAACTTGTTCTGTTATTTTTCATTTCATATGAATCAATAAACAGCAATTGGCCAGTTTTGGAAAACACCCTAAAAAGAGTAAAGTGCGAAACATCAGATCAACCTATTGGCGAATATTCTAACTAAAGTTAAACAAAAAAGCTCGCGCAATCGATTGCATTCGCAAAAAAAGATGCCCTTTTTCTTTAAAAAGAATCAAAATAGAGTGAAGTAAAGAGGAATAAGAAGTAAAAAATGTATTTAATTGGTGAGTTAGCTAAACAATGTAATGTTACGAGCGACACATTACGTTTTTACGAAAAAAACGGTCTTCTTGTGCCATCAAGAAGAAGTAGCAGTGGTTACCGTTTGTATAATGATGACAATCTGGCTCAAATTCGTTTTATTCTAAAGGCGAAGCAACTTGGTCTCGCGTTGGATGAAATTCAAGAATTATTAGCGATTAGATTAGAAGCAACAAAACACAGTTGTGCAGAAGTAAAAGCCATTACTCAATCTAAGTTAAATATCATCGACGAAAAAATCGCTCAACTAACAGACATTCGCCTTGCATTAAAGAGTATAAATGATGCTTGTTGTGGTCATGTTGATGAAGATGCTTCTCACTGTTCTATTCTTTCTGCGTTAGCTGAATTAGAAGAGAAAAAAGACTAAATAGTTGTGCGTGTTTATTAAAGAAGTTGATAAAATAGTCGATAACAACAATAGACCAATATGAGCGAAAGTTAGGTGAGAGCCGATTAATGGAAAAACAATACGTAATGAAATTGCTTTCCGCTCTGAAAGTTATCGATAAAAAAATCAGTGAGCAAGGTAGAGCGGTAATGGAGCTTGATGCTCGCATTAAGCGTATTGAAGCTCAGAACGCCAAGATCGCGAAAATGGTTGATGGTGGTGGTACTCAAGGTACGAGTACAGCGGGAGCCGCAGCTGATTTAAGTGAACTTGATGAGCGTTTAAAAGGTATTGAAGAAAAAACAGCAAAAGCAGTAGAGCTTATTCGCTCGGGCGCAGGCGCTGGTGGTGGCAAGAAACGAGCATGGCCGCCATAGTAGAGTAAACAAGAAAAACCGATACAGCAGTAAAATGCGTATCGGTTTTTTTGTACTTGTTATACCAATCACAGTAAGTAAGCAGTTATTTACTACGATTGGTATTATTTATTTGGCAGATATAAAAAAGCAGCGTTAATTGCTTAACACTGCTTTAAATTTTTCAAATAAGGCGTGGATTAGTTCATGCCGTATTTTTTAAGTTTCTTGCGAAGAGTACCACGGTTGATACCCATCATGTTTGCTGCTTTTGTTTGGTTGCCGCGAGTATGCTGCATGATCATGTCTAGTAGAGGTTGCTCTACTTCAGCTAATACTAATTCATATAAGTCGTTAACTTCTTGACCGTTTAGTTGGCCTAAGTAGTTTTTCAGCGAAGCCTTAACAGAGTCACGTAGTGGTTTCTGAGTAATTTGGTCTTGTGCTGTAACTGTTGTAACTGTTAATGCTTCTGAAGTCATAGATTGATCGAACATATTCTGTTTAGCTCTTCTTTTATTATGATGCAACGTGGTCGAAATAGCTTTCAAGTTGAGAGAGTTGCAATGAAGCATCCTCAATCGCGTTAAAGCTGCGGCGGAAATCATTTGCTTGCTCATGCTCTTTTAAGTACCAACCCACATGCTTACGTGCAATGCGAGGACCTAAAAACTCACCATAAAATTGGTGAAGCGCATGAACATGGCCAAGTAAAGTGGCCTTCACTTCTTCAATTGGAAGAGGTGGCATGAGTTCGCCCGTTTCTAAGTAATGTTGGATTTCTTTAAAAATCCATGGCCTACCTTGTGCAGGACGGCCGATCATCAAAGCGTCTGCGCCTGTGTAATCAAGCACAAAACGAGCCTTCTCCGGCGAGTCGATATCACCGTTCGCTATAACCGGAATAGAAATCGCTTCTTTTACCGCTTTAATGTTGTCGTACTCAGCTTCACCTTTGTACATACAAGCTCTGGTACGCCCATGAAGCGCTAAAGCTTGGATGCCACATTGTTCAGCCATTTTTGCAACCTGAACACAATTTCTATTGTCTGGATCCCAGCCTGTGCGAGTTTTCAGAGTGACAGGAACATCAACAGCATTAACCACAGCCAGTAAGATCTCTTCAATAAGATCTGGGCGCTGTAATAGTGCTGAGCCTGCTAACTTCTTATTCACTTTTTTTGCAGGGCATCCCATGTTGATATCGATGATTTGCGCACCGGTTTCAACACAGTGTTGCGCTGCTTCCGCCATTAACTTTGGATCAGCCCCTGCAATTTGTACTGAGCGAATACCAGATTCACCTTCATGTACCATGCGATTTTGGGACTTAGATGTTTTCCACAGTTTCGGATTAGAAGACATCATTTCGCTCACAGCCATGCCTGCGCCATAGCGCATACACAACTCACGAAAGGGCCTATCAGTAACACCAGCCATTGGTGCAACGATAAGATTATTTTTTAATGTATATTGACCTATCTGCAAAACATCCACACACGTTTGTGTCAGCAAGGGCGCGCATTTTACGCATTTTTTCCCCGCCTGAAAAGAGCAAATTTTGAGCATTTACATTTTCTTTTTGTAAATTGTCTATAATTCAGTCAATTAGGCGGTTTCATGCCTCAAATTTAGTATTGAGGCATTGAAGTTTTATCAAAAAAGCGCAGTGCTTATTTCTTTTTACCCGAGATTCGGCACCATTCTTGTTGCTCAACAATCGCATCTAAGTCGAATTGTTCAGCATAGTATGACGCTACATCTTCTGCCTGCGTGTCTAATACGCCTGACATAGCTAGTTGACCTTGTGGCTTAACTAGAGAGGTAATGATGCCTGAAAGCTCGCGTAGTGGACCTGCAAGAATGTTTGCAACAACTACGTCTGCGATGAGACCTTCTGGTTGCTCTTGAGGAAGGTATAATTCAATTTGATCAGCAACGCCGTTACGAGTTGCGTTGTCTTTTGAAGCTAAGATTGCTTGAGGATCAATGTCGATCCCGATAACTTTAGCTGCACCTAATTTGATCGCTGCGATCGCTAAAATGCCAGAGCCACAACCAAAATCGACAACGGTTTTGCCTTCAAGATCTAATCCTTCTAGCCACTCAAGACAAAGAGACGTTGTTGGGTGTGTACCAGTACCAAAAGCAAGGCCCGGGTCTAGCATTACATTTACAGCATCTGGCTCTGGAATTTCACGCCAGCTTGGGCAAATCCACAGACGTTTACCAAATTGCATTGGGTGGAAGTTATCCATCCACTCACGTTCCCAATCTTTATCTTCAAGTTGTTCAATTTTATGTGCAAAACCTTCTTCAAGAAGACGGCTTGCTTTTAATTGAGTAATAACAAAATCCATGTCCGCTTCTGCATCATAAAGAGCAAGAATGTCCGTTTCACCCCACAGGCGAGTTTCACCCGGAAGAGGTTCAAATACAGGCGTATCTTTAGCGTCTAAAAAAGTAATAGATAGAGCACCAGTCTCTTCCATTAACATATCACCGATCTGTTCAGCGTTTTCAGAGGTTGCATTTAGTTTTACTTGAATCCAAGGCATGGGGATCACTTTTGTTTTAGTCGAAAATGTGGGCGATTTTAACACAAAAAAAGACGGTGAGTAATCATACTCACCGTCTTTAATTCGTTCTTATTTATTGAATGATTAGAAAAGGCTTATTGTAGGCCTAGTTTCTTCTCAAGATAGTGAATATTTGCACCACCATGTTGGAAGTTTTCATCATTCATGATTGCTAATTGAAGTGGTGTATTTACGTGAATACCTTCAACAATCATTTCACCTAATGCGTTTTTCATACGAGCGATAGCAACGTCACGGTTTTCACCGTAAGTAATTAGCTTACCGATCATTGAATCGTAATGAGGTGGAACTGTGTAGCCAGTGTAGATGTGTGATTCCCAACGTACACCCATACCACCTGGAGCATGGAAGCGTTCAATCTTACCTGGTGAAGGTAGGAAACGAACGGGATCTTCAGCATTGATACGACACTCAATTGAGTGACCACGTAGTTTGATATCATCTTGTGTGTAAGATAGCGGTTGACCCGCAGCAATACGTAGTTGCTCTTTCACTAGGTCGATACCTGTTACCATTTCGGTAATCGTGTGCTCAACCTGAATACGTGTATTCATTTCGATGAAGTAGAATTCGCCATTTTCATATAGGAATTCAAATGTACCTGCACCACGGTAACCAATTTCAAGACATGCACGAGTACAACGTTCACCGATGTATTTACGCATTTCTTCAGTAATACCTGGAGCTGGCGCTTCTTCAACTACTTTTTGGTGGCGACGTTGCATAGAACAGTCACGCTCACCTAAGTGAATTGCGTTACCTTGGCCATCAGCAAGAACTTGAACTTCAATGTGACGAGGGTTTTCAAGGAATTTTTCCATGTAAACCATTTCGTTATTGAAACATGCTTTTGCTTCAGCACGAGTCATTGCAATCGCTTCAACAAGGTCTTTTTCTGCGCGAACAACACGCATACCACGACCACCGCCGCCGCCAGACGCTTTAATGATTACTGGGTAACCAATGCGTTTTGCGTGTGCTTTGTTTTTCGCTTCATCGTTATCTAGTGGACCATCAGAACCAGGTACACAAGGTACGCCTGCTTTTTTCATTGCAGTGATTGCTGATACTTTGTCGCCCATCATGCGGATAGTTTCTGCTTTTGGACCAACAAAGATAAAGCCAGAACGCTCAACTTGCTCTGCAAAGTCAGCATTCTCAGATAAGAAACCGTAACCTGGGTGAACCGCAACCGCACCTGTAACTTCAGCAGCACTGATGATACGAGGGATGTTTAGGTAGCTGTCGATACCACGTGCAGGACCGATACAAATAGTTTCATCTGCAAGCAGTACGTGTTTTAAATCACGGTCAGCAGTAGAGTGCACAGCAACCGTTTTGATGCCAAGCTCTTTACATGCTCGCAAAATACGTAGTGCAATTTCACCACGGTTTGCGATAACTAATTTATCTAACATAACAGCCTCTATTATTCGATGATAACAAGAGGTTGGTCGAACTCAACCGGTTGACCATCTTCAAGAAGAATTGCAGTTACAACGCCTGATTTGTCTGCTTCGATTTGGTTCATCATTTTCATTGCTTCAACGATACATAGTGTATCGCCAGCAGTTACTTGTTGGCCAACTTTAACAAATGGTTTTGCATCAGGGCTTGGTGCACCGTAGAAAGTACCAACCATTGGAGAACAAACTTTATGGCCAGCAATTTCTGCTGGAGCTTCAACTGCTGCAGGTGCTGATGCAACTGGAGCTGCCGCTGCTACTGGTGCAGCAGGAGCCGCAACTGCTTGAACAGGAGCTACTTGAGCAATTGGTGCGATAGCACGGCTGATGCGTACTGATTCTTCACCTTCCGCGATTTCAAGTTCTGCAATGCCAGACTCTTCAACTAGTTCAATCAGTTTTTTAATTTTGCGGATATCCATTTTGTAATCTCTTCTGTTTATATTCAGTGATCAATTTGAACGCAGACGTTTTGCTGCTGCATTCAAAGCAAATTCGTAGCCATCAGCCCCTAAACCGCAAATGACGCCAACGGCTTTATCTGAAAGATAAGAGTGGTGGCGAAAGGGTTCACGAGCGTGGACATTTGATAAATGTACTTCAATAAAAGGAATATCAACCCCAAGTAGAGCATCACGTAAAGCAACGCTCGTGTGCGTAAAAGCAGCTGGATTGATGATAATGAAATCAATACGTTGATAAGCATTATGGATAGCTTCAATCAACTCATATTCACGATTAGACTGTAAATGTTCGAGCTCTACACCCAAAGCATCGGCTTGAGTAGTCAAATCATTAACAATTTGCTCTAAGTTTTGGCTGCCATAATGAGCAGGTTCGCGCAGACCTAATAGATTTAGGTTTGGGCCATTGAGAACTAAAATTCGCGATTGAGTAGACATTGTGATGCTAAATTCCTTGTTTTTACGGTTAAAGTAAAAAAAGCACATCTTTTATATTCGATTTGTTGGTTTATTGCAATTTTTCAGTCTGCAACACCACATAAAAAGCAATTATAGACAATTCACAGCAAATCGCAGCAAAATACTGGTCTTATCAGCTCTAAGTTTCATTTTGAGTATAAAGAATAAAACATATTTTGACTCAAAAGTGATAATTAGAACCAAAGAAAGTAATAAAGTTCTGCTGTATTATCTGTTAGTTAACAAATACTTTCTAACTTGTTGAGTAATTATACTGTTTTTGATTTTGTTTATTAGCAAGGAATAAGGAAAGAAATAAGAGATCTGTAAATTTGAGCTAAACGTCACATCAAAAAAGCCACCATAGAAAATCTATGATGACTTTTAATTAAAATTTACGCGCTAGTACTATGTTTTAGAACGCTTATATTTAGTTAAGCTATCTTTCTTTGTTCTTCGATCAGCTTATCAACCACACTTGGATCTGCTAGCGTAGAAGTATCTCCTAGATTAGAGGTATCTCCGGTTGCAATTTTACGAAGGATACGACGCATAATTTTGCCTGAACGGGTTTTAGGTAATGAATCAGTCCAATGTAAAAAGTCAGGAGTAGCAATCGGTCCAATTTCTTTTCTAACCCAGTCTTTGACTTCTTTATGTAGCTCTGCGCTTGGAATTTCGCCTGAATTTAGGGTGATATAGGCATAAATCGCTTGGCCTTTAATATCATGTGGTACGCCAACAATTGCAGCTTCAGCAATTTTATCAAACGCCACTAATGCAGATTCAACTTCGGCGGTTCCCATGCGGTGGCCAGATACGTTTAATACATCATCAACACGTCCTGTGATCCAGTAATAACCATCTTCGTCGCGTCGAGCGCCATCACTGGTGAAATACATGCCTTTAAAAGTAGAAAAGTAAGTTTGTTCAAAACGGTCATGGTCACCATAAATGGTTCGCATTTGTCCCGGCCAAGAGTCGGTAATGACAAGGTTTCCATCAGTAGCCCCTTCAATGATATTTCCCATGTTATCCACTAAAGCGGGTTGAACACCAAAGAATGGACGAGTCGCAGATCCAGGTTTTAATGCCGTTGCGCCAGGAAGAGGGGAAATTAAAATGCCGCCAGTTTCTGTTTGCCACCATGTATCAACAATCGGGCAACGAGCATCACCAATGGTGTTGTAATACCATTCCCACGCCTCAGGGTTGATTGGTTCGCCTACTGAGCCCATTACTCGTAATGAGCTGCGCGATGTACCTTGAACCGCTTCAGTGCCTTGAGCCATTAGCGCTCTGATGGCTGTTGGTGCAGTGTATAGAATATTAACGTTATGTTTGTCTACTACTTCACTCATGCGGCTCGTGCTTGGGTAATTAGGTACACCTTCAAACAAAATCGTTTTTGCACCATTAGCAAGAGGACCATAAATTAAGTAAGTATGGCCTGTGATCCAACCTACATCTGCGGTACACCAGAACACTTCACCTTTTTGATAATCAAAAATATACTTAAAGGTCATGGCGGCATAGACAAGGTAACCGCCAGTGGTATGAAGTACACCTTTAGGTTTTCCTGTTGAACCCGAGGTATAGAGTATGAATAGTGGATCTTCGGCATTCATTGCTTCAGGTTCACAATGAGGGGAGGCAACCGCGGTTGCTTCATGCCACCAAACATCACGTCCTTCAATCCATTCAATGTCATTGCCTGTACGTTGGAATACCACGACTTTTTCAATGGTGGTTACGTCTGGATTATTCAGTGCATCATCGACATTCTTTTTCAGTGGAACGGTACGCCCGCCACGAACACCTTCGTCGGCAGTGATAACTACTTTCGCATCCGAATCAATGATTCGACCTGCGAGAGCTTCTGGAGAGAATCCACCAAATACCACGGTATGAACGGCACCGATGCGAGTACAAGCCAGCATTGCAACAGCCGCTTCTGCCACCATTGGCATATAAATACAAACCACATCGCCTTTACGAACGCCTTGGCTTTTTAATGCATTAGAGAATTTACAAACTTGTTCATGCAGTTCATTAAAGGTAATAGAGGCATCGTCTTGTGGGTCATCGCCTTCCCAAATAATGGCAATTTCATTACCTCGGGTGGTTAAATGGCGATCAATGCAGTTTGCCGATACATTAAGTTCACCATCTTCAAACCACTTAATATCAACATGACCCGTATCAAAAGAGGTATTTTTAACTTTGGTGTAAGGAGTCATCCAATCAATAATTTGTCCATGCTCACGCCAAAACCCTTCAGGGTTGATAACGGATTGCTGGTACATTTCACGATATTTATCATCATCAGCGTGTGCATTGTTAGCGATATCTTGATTGACCGGGTACACGTGAATCTCACTCATGTTGTTCTCCTTGTGAATACAGCAAATATCCAGATTTATTTATTATTCGATTTCAGTACAGCACCGTCATTGGCACTGTTTTTTACTTGTAGGGTTGATGTTACTTTCAGCTAGAAATGTGTTTTCAACAATTAGACTTTAGTCAGAGAAAGAAGGGTTTACTGAATATTGAGGGGGGAATCAGTCGTTTTTTGAGACACAGATCAGTAACTATGGGCGTTTTTGCTTGAGGGGATCTCAGGGAAGTCTCCATGGGTTAAACGAACATAAATAAGTGCAGCAGCTATCGCATCTTCAAGTGCATCATGCCTCTCCGTGTGGGGGAGCCCTAAATGTTTGGAGATAGCTTCAATACTTAAATCGTAATACGCATTGGGTAGCAGTCGCTCCAATTTATTATGGTAGATATGGCTAACTTCAATCAGTGAATTGGGCAAAGGGTGAGAAAAATGACGCAAGCAGGCTCGATCTAAAATTTTTTTGTCATAGCGAATATGGTATCCAACAATAGGGCGATTACCGATAAATTCAAGCAATTGAGTCATCGCTTGTTGTTCCGATAGTCCATGGTGGAGATCTTGATGTCTTAGTTGGTGTATTTTAATTGAATCGGAGTTTAGGCTCTGTGGTGGCGTCAGCTTTAAATGAATAGTCTGACTGGTTAACACTCGGTTATTTTTAATCTTGATAGCAGCAATAGAAACCAATTCGGCATGGCTAGGATTTAGGCTTGTTGTTTCACAATCAATAGACACCAGCTCATCGCCAGAATAATGATGAAAAAGAGATACGTTTTTATGAGAACGTAACTTATATTGCCACCATAATCGTTGTAAATAATTCATCGTTTAATCCCTTATCTGGTAATGATAACCAAGCCATTCTTTGAATTTTTTTACTATGTGTAAGCTGTGGCGTAAGAGGTCTCGCTCAGTACGGTCGAGACGGTCAATATGAATATGGTTACTTGGAATCGCTGTTTTTTCTTGTAATTGATGGCGCAAACGCCACTTAAAAAACAGTTTTAGTGCTTCACTTAAATTATCTGCTGTGGAGTGCTCTAATATGTTGTGTTTGCGTAGTGAATCGATACGTTTAAACGTGTTTGTTTCTTCAATTCCTTGCTCTAAAGATAGCGCTCTAATTCCATGAACGATAGGGAATATACCTCCTTGCTTAATATCGATGCCTTCTTTTTTTATTTTGATATTTCCAAATAGGGTTAATGGCACATGAAATTGCAAAGCAGGGCGAGTAAAAGTACTGAGAGCAATCTCATTCTCTTTGAGTTTGGATATCAATGTTTGTTTGAGTGGAGAGAGTAGCGTTTGATTTCCAGCAACAGCTTGAGCATCTGAGAAAATAGCGAGATTCATCATATTATCAGTGTTTGGTTCGACACACAGTTTCTGAATATGTTTCTCCCATTGATGTTCTGTTTTTACCCAAAGAGGGTTACTGACCATCACATTTCCCTTGCACAATGGATAACCGAGTTGCAGTAAGGTATGCGTAAATTGGTTCATTAATTCGGGCAAGTTATGCCATTCAAGACCATTTTTTATGATAAGTGCATTATCTTGATCGGTTTTCAAAATTTGCTCACCTCGACCTTCTGATCCCATCACAATCAGACAGCAATGATCATGTAAGCTTTTGGGTACCACTAGGCTAAATGCTTTTTCGATGATCTGTTCATTTACCGTTGAAATAAGCTCCATAATGAAACGCGTTCGAATGCCGTTACTGATTAAGGTCTCTACGAGTTGAGTTTGAGTATTTGCTGCTAAGACAAGCTCATCAATATGTTCGGCGCGAGCAATTCTTAAGGTAAGAACATGTGAGTGAGTTGAAAATAGGCTTAGCACTTGCGTCATATCCAGCATACCAACCAGTTTGTTTTTATTTAGTACTGCAACTCTTTTTACGTGGTGGCGTGTCATTAGCATCATGGCATTAAACAAATAATCTTGTTGTTGAATATGTACAACTGGGTAAGTTGCAATCGCACCTACAGGGTGGTTTGCTGCATATCCATCAATCATAATGGCGTGCAATAAATCTGTGCGAGTGACGATACCAAAAGGTAAATCGCTTTGAGTTTCTTGGTGACGAGTATCATATTGGTTTAACTCAACAAATAACGCATCCATGTTATTGTCTTTCAGAAGTTGAGTGACTTGTTGTAAAGGAGTATTCCTATCGACGACAAGGCATTGTTGAGTGGTTTCATCATCGACTTTTGTGAGAATAAATTCGGCCAAGTTCTGTTGCTGATGAGCTTGAGTAAGTAAGGCTTTTCGTTTCGCTAGGTTGCTATTGAAGTAGTCAGAAAAGGCTTGATTTTCATTGTATAAATTAAGAAAAAGTTGAGTAGGAAGCAGGTGACAAAGGGTATCTTCTAGAGCGATATAACTGTGTTTTACTTGATGTTCAAATTGAGAGCGCACATCAAAAATATCGTCATGGGTGTAGTGGGCATAAATTTCCCCACTGGTATCTGAGCGCTCTTCAACGGATCCTTTCATTATGATGAAGAGATTGTCTGACGTTTGACCTTCGTGAATAATCGTATCGCCTACTCGAAAGTAAGCAATATCCGTACTTTTTGTGATTATTTCTTGTTGCTCTGAAGTTAGTCGGTTAAACGGAGCAAGTGAAAAGTTAATGTCATTTGGCATGGCCCCATCCTTAGTCAGCAATTTCCCTTATTTTCATGAAAAAGTGAGCAAGAATGAAGACGACTTTAGTCTAGGGCATTAACATGAATATGAAACCAAAGTCACATTTTAAAAGGTGCATTTTTCTTCTGTTCTATTTTCCCTTTTTATAAATCAATACGATGCCATAATAACCGCCTCTTTTTACTTCCTTTTGGACATCATCATGTTACGGGTTTCACCTTTTGCTTGGATCTCTCAATACTTTGGCGGATTCTTTTTTGCTTATGGGGTTTATTTACCTTTTTGGGCGTTATGGTTTGAAGAACAAGGTGTTTCTGCCGGAGATATTGGTGTTCTTATTGGGTTAGGCTTTGCAACTCGTTGTGTTGCTAATTTGGTGATTACACCAAGGTTGCATCGCGTTGAACACATAGTACCTGCGTTGCGATTATTAACCTTAGCTTCTTTGATTGCCCTTGCTCTCTTTTTAGTTAATGGGGCGAGCTTTTGGTGGCTTGCTATCGTTACTGTTTTATTCAATTTATCCTGTGGTCCAGCGGTTCCGTTATCTGATGCGATGACTAACTATTACGCGAAAAATAACTTATTAGATTATGGGCGTACGCGTTTGTGGGGCTCTGTTAGTTTTATTGCTGGTTCTACTGTTGTTGGTTATTTGGTATCGGGTTTTGGTACCGATATGATCGTCTACACGGCGATTGCCGGTATTTTAGCGGCGTTAGTGTTAGTGATGCGAAATCCTAATCCAATGCCAGTATCGGTATCAGATGAAGATAATGAACGACCAAAATTATTAGCTCTATTAACTGAAGCACCAATTGTGAAATTCATTGTGTTGGTGGCATTAATTCAAGGTAGTCATGCAGCGTATTACAGTTTTAGTTCAATTTATTGGAAAGAATCTGGTTACCAAGAAAGTACCATTGGTTATTTATGGAGCTTAGGTGTTGTTGCTGAAGTGATGATATTTGCGTTTAGTAAGCAATTATTTGCAGGTTGGAAAACATCAACCTTATTTAAAGTTGCTGCTATTGGTGTTGTGGTTCGTTGGGGTTTAACTGCCGCAACGACAGAATTATTTGCTTTGGTATTAGTGCAAGCCTTACATGGCGTGACGTTCGCAATGGCTCACCTTGCTGCGATTCAATATATTCAAAAATTCCCACAAAATAAAATGGTGGCATTACAGGCGTTATATAATGCGATTCCGCTTGGTGCATTCATCGCATTAATGACAACCTTAAGTGGTTGGGGGTATGAAGCGTGGGGAGCGAATATATTCTGGTTGATGGCAGCGATGGGGGTATTCGCTTTGTTGATTAAACTCGATAAAGTGAAGTCTTAATCACATTTGTCAGTTTGTATAAAAACGAAGCAATAATTAAACGCTAGAATGGTGCTACAGAATAAATGCACCTTCTGGCGTTTTTTATATCGCTAGAATGGTCTCACCAAGGATGAGTGATGACACAAGGATGGATTGTGGTGCCAGTTTCGCTGGCGTATTTAGGATTATTATTTTTAATTGCCTGGTATGGTGATCGTCAAAAAGGGTGGTTAGCTCAATACCGCCCATGGATTTATAGCCTTTCAATTGCTGTTTACTGCACCTCATGGACCTTTTATGGCACCGTAGGCCAAGCCACTAATAATCCGTGGTCTTTTCTTCCTATTTATCTTGCTCCTATTTTTGTTTTTGTTTTTGCATGGCGTTTTTTGGCTCGTATTATTTTGATTGCCAAGCGTGAGCACATCACTTCAATCGCTGATTTTATTGCAGCCCGTTATGGAAAATCGCAAGGTCTTGCTGGGGTTATAACCATCATTGCCGTCATCGGGATTCTTCCTTATATCGCCTTGCAATTGCGAGGGATCACCATGGGGCTCGATCTGGTCGCGCCTAATTTAGCGCAAGACTTTGGGTATCAAGATGGGCATATCTCTTGGTTTGTTGGTGCAGCGCTCGCGATTTTTACAATCCTATTTGGAACTCGACACATTGATACTACAGAGCATCACCGTGGTTTGATGATGGCGGTAGCCTTTGAATCGATCGTTAAGCTCGTTGCTTTTTTAATGGTTGGCGTGTTTATTTTGTATTTGGCTTACTCTGAACCTAAGGTTGATTTGTTCTCTATTGCCAAAGAAACGTATCAATCTCCAAATGTCATCACGCTTTTATTTCATACGATTTTAACTATGGCGGCGATAGTTTGTTTGCCGCGTCAGTTTCACACTACAGTCGTAGAGAATGAACAAGCGCAGGATTTAAGAACCGCTCGTTGGGTATTTCCGAGTTATTTAGTCTTAATTGGTTTGTTTGTTTTACCTATTTCTTGGGCAGGACAAGCACTGCTCTCTGGTGGGGTTAGTGATAGTTTTGTTATTAGCGTTCCGCTCTCTGTTGGTGCAGAGAATATGGCGTTACTCGCCTTTGTCGGAGGGACTTCCGCCGCCAGTGGAATGGTGATTGTATCAACCATCGCATTGGCTATTATGGTCTCAAATGATCTGGTGTTGCCTTTGCTATTACGTAAAGTAAAAACGACATCACGTACTTTTAGTCATTTCTCTCATTTACTTGTTTCTATTCGTCGAGCACTCATTTTGCTTCTGTTATTGGGAGCATGGGGGTTTTATCAAGCTCTCGATTCTATCGATTCGTTATCCGTTATTGGGTTATTGGCGTTTGCTGCTATCGCGCAATTTGCTCCAGCATTAATCGGTGGTTTGTACTGGCGACAAGGAAATAGAAAAGGCGTATATGCTGGTTTAATTATTGGTTTTTTAGTGTGGTTAATCACACTAATGAGCCAAACTCAAATGCTTGCAGGCAGTGCTGAAAATAACTTTTTGCTGTGGGTCATCACTCCTCCTGAATGGTTGCAATCGCAGGGTGTGATGACATCGGATTGGGGGATGATGCTTAGTCTTGGTTTAAACTCTATTCTCTTTATTTTGGTTTCTTTAGTGACCAGAGCATCATTGAGTGAGCGCTTACAAGCCGCTTCTTTTGTTGGTGCTCCATTGCCTGAAAATGAAGATGTGAGTGTGTATCAAACTCGCGTGACGGTGGGTGAATTAGAAATGTTAGCTTCGCGGTTTGTTGGGCGTAGACGTGCACAAAAAGCCTTTCGTCAATTCTCGAATCAACAAGGTGAAACATTACAACCACAACAGCAAGCTAGCTCTGCGTTAATTCGTCATACCGAGCGTGTTTTGGCGGGTGTATTTGGTGCTTCTTCTTCTCGTTTAGTATTAACTTCGGCACTTCAGGGTCGCAATATGCAGTTGGAGGAGGTGGCAACTATCGTTGATGAAGCTTCTGAGTTGTATGATTTTAGCCGTGGTTTATTGCAAGGGGCGATTGAGCATATTAGCCAAGGGATCGCTGTGGTTGATAAGCAGATGAAATTAGTGGCATGGAACCAACGTTACTTAGAGTTATTTACTTTCCCACCGGGGTTAATTCAAGTGGGTAGACCAATAGCTGATGTGATCCGCCACAATGCTGAGCAAGGGTTATGTGGGCCGGGTGATCCTGAAATGCACGTAAAGCGTCGAGTAGAGCATTTGGAGAGGCGAACTCGCCATGTATCTTCTCGTGTTCGAGCTGATGGGCAAGTTATCGAGGTTCAGGGAAACCCGATGCCCAATGGTGGATTTGTAATGAGTTTTACCGATATCACCGTCTTTAGACAGGCAGAAAAAGCGCTAAAAGAAACCAATGAGACTCTTGAATCACGAGTGCATGAGCGAACCAAAGAATTAGAAAAATTAAATCAGCGTTTGGTTGGTGCAACCCAAAGTGCGGAGTTGGCTTCTCAATCAAAAACACGTCTGCTTGCAGCGGTAAGCCACGATTTAATGCAGCCATTGAATGCGGCTCGTCTGTTTGCTTCGTCATTAAATGAAGTCGCAAAAGATCAAGAAACACAAAAAATATCTGGACACATAGAAAGTGCATTAGGAGCTGCTGAGGAGTTAATTGGAGACTTACTTGATATCTCTCGCTTGGAAGCGGGTAAGTTAGAAACGCACATTCAAGGTTTTTCATTAGGAGCATTATTTTCTAATTTAGAAGCGGAATTTGGGGCTTTAGCCAAGCAGCAGAGTATTGATTTTTCTGTGATTCATTCTGATGTTGTGGTGGAGTCAGATTCAAAATTGTTACGTCGAGTGGTGCAAAACTTTTTAACTAATGCGTTTCGATATAACCCTCAAGGTAAAGTGGTGCTCGGAGCAAGGCGAGTAGGAGACCAAATCCGAATTGATGTTTGGGATAATGGTATCGGTATTCCAGAAGAGAAACAGCAAGCGATTTTTGATGAGTTTACTCGAGTCGATCAAAGCCGAGCAGATCAAGGGTTAGGTTTGGGGTTAGCGATTGCTCGTGGCATTTCTCATGTATTAGGGCATACGATTTCACTGCGTTCATGGCTTGATAAAGGGTCGGTATTTTCGGTGACACTTGAGAGAGGTGTTCTGGTTGAGAGTAAAATGCCTACGGTAACCCCAAAGCTTGAATTACCACTAAGTGGAGTACGAGTACTATGTGTTGATAATGAGCCTGATATTCTTGTTGGTATGGAGTCTCTGATTTCTCGTTGGGGTTGTGAAGTGAAAACCGCAACGGATCTATTTGGTAGCTTGTATTGTTTGGAAGGTGATTGGATTCCAGATGTGATTTTTTCTGATTATCGATTAGATAACGACAGAACAGGATTAGAGGTATTACAACAATGTCGTTTGCGTTTAGGCAATCAGTTTGAAGGGGTGATGATCAGTGCAGATAAGACCGAAGAATTGCTGGATAGCATTAAAAGTAATGGGTTTGGGTTTATTTCAAAGCCAGTAAAACCATTGAAATTAAGAGCAGTGTTGAACCGTCATGTTAGATCTTAGTTTATATTTTTAATAAAAAAGAAGGGAGCACTTGCTTACTCCCTTATTCATTTAAGTCATTATTGGCTTGTTATTAGTGGTCGTGCGCTTCGCCTGCACCTTTAGGAAAACGAATTGATTCCACAAGGTCCTGCACATCTTTAGGCACTTCTGCTGTCACTTTGTTTACTGCAATTGAAACAATGAAGTTCACACACATACCTAGTGTACCAATCCCTTCTGGGCTGATACCAAACCACCAGTTATCAGGTGTGCTTGCAGCAGGGTTAATGAACTTAAAGTAAACAATATAAGCCGTAGTAAAGGTAACACCAGAAATCATACCGGCAATCGCCCCTTCCTTATTCATCTTCTTATAGAAAATACCTAAGATAATCGCAGGGAAGAAAGACGCAGCGGCTAACCCAAAGGAGAAGGCAACTACTTGTGCCACAAAGCCTGGTGGGTTAATCCCTAAATAACCAGCACCAACAATAGCAACGATGGCAGCCAATCTGGCGGCGAGCAGTTCTTGTTTATCGGTCATGTTAGGCTTAAAGCCTTTCTTCAATAAATCATGAGAGATAGACGTCGAGATTACCAGTAGTAGGCCGGCAGCCGTTGATAATGCAGCGGCTAAGCCACCCGCAGCTAATAGTGCCACAACCCAGTTTGGTAAACTTGCTAGTTCAGGTGACGCCAGTACGATGATATCTCGGTTGATGTCCATTTCATTACGTTCATCACCAGAGTAAAACATTTTGCCATCGCCATTTTTATCATCCCAACCAACAAGGCCTGTGTCTTCCCAGTTTTTATACCAGCTTGGTGCATCAGCCGCAGCAACCCCTTGGCTATCTGGACCATTAATAGTTTCAATCATATTTACACGAGCAAACGCGGCTACCGCAGGTGCTGTGGTGTATAAGAATGAGATAAACAGTAACGCCCAACCCGCAGAGATACGTGCATCTTTAACACGAGGTACCGTGAAGAAGCGGATAATTACATGAGGAAGTCCAGCCGTACCCACCATTAGTGCCGCACAGATAAAGAAGACATCAACCATGCTTTTAGAGCCGTCAGTATATGGGGTAAATCCGAGTTCAGTGGTTAATCCATCCAACTTATCTAATAAGTAGACTTCAGAGCCAGTAACCGTTGATCCCATACCAATTTGTGGGAATACGTTACCTGTCATCATGATTGAAGTGAATACTGCTGGAACAAGGAAGGCGAAAATGAGGACACAGAATTGAGCTACCTGCGTATAAGTGATGCCTTTCATACCACCCAGTACCGCATAGAAAAACACGATACCCATACCGATAATAATACCGATGTTTATATCTACTTCTAGGAATCGAGAGAACACAACACCTACACCACGCATTTGCCCTGCCACGTAAGTGAAAGAAACAAAGATGGCACAGAATACTGCAACCATACGAGCGGTTTTGGAGTAGTAACGTTCACCGATAAAATCTGGCACGGTAAATTTACCAAACTTTCGTAGATAAGGAGCAAGACAGAGAGCGAGCAGTACATAACCGCCAGTCCAACCCATAAGATATACAGCACCATCATAACCAACAAAGGAAATGATACCTGCCATTGAAATAAATGAAGCTGCCGACATCCAATCGGCTGCCGTAGCCATGCCATTAGCAACAGGATGAACCCCGCCACCAGCAACATAAAACTCACTGGTTGATCCGGCGCGAGCCCAAATCGCAATCCCTATATAGAGCGCAAAGGTAATACCGACTAGTATAAACGTCCAAGTTTGGATACCCATGATAATTCCTCTTAGTCTTCCTGTACGTTGTATTTTTTATCTAGCGCATTCATGCGTGCAACGTAGATAAAGATCAGTGCCACAAAGGTATAAATTGAACCTTGTTGAGCAAACCAGAACCCCAATTTGAATCCACCAAATTGAACGGTATTAAGTGCATCAACAAATAATATCCCTGCGCCGTACGAGACTAAGAACCAAATCGCAAGCAAGCTGCCCATGATCCCCAAATTTTCTTTCCAGTAGGCTTGTGCTTGTTCTTGTGTTTCAAACGCCATAGCCAGCTCCTTTTTTATGTTAAAAGTTTGTAACAAGGAAGAGGTTAGCAGCGGAATAAAAGGAAAACAGTGCAACTTTAGTCGAGCGGATAAAGAAAAACGCCCAAAATATGAGCGTTTTATGTGAAGTGGTTATTGAATTTTTAATGTTAATACAGTGTTAATTAATACCAAGGTCTAACGATTAAAAATAGAAATCTTTAATTCCTATCAGTAAGTTATTTACAGCCACAGCAGCCAAAATTAACCCCATGACTCGACTAATAATAGCGGATCCAACATTACCAATGACTTTTTGAATAAATGTAGCTCCAAGTAATAAACCTAACGTTATCAATAGAACAACGAGCATGACACCAGCTGTGATGGATTGATCAAGCAGGGAATAACGAGAATTATCGGTCAGCATAACGATAGCCATCATAGCGCCCGGAGAAGCGATAGATGGAATAGCAAGAGGGTATACGGCAAGATCAGCAAGATCCGAATGACTCATTTCTTCACTCATTTTTTGTTCTTGCTCTGGTTTACTTTCGCCAAAGATCATCGTGAGAGCAAAAATTAATAGCACTAAACCACCCGCAACCTGAAAAGCCGGTAATGGGATTTGCATTGCTTCTAATAATAATTGACCAACAATGAGGAAAAAGAGCAAAACTAAAGTGGCGATAGCAACGGCTTTTAGGGCAACCAGTTTACGTTGCTTAGCTGAAAGGTGTTGAGTTTGTGAAAGGTAGACAGGAACTGAACCAATAGGGTCAATTACGGCCCAAAGAACAACAAATTGAGTTACGAGGATACTTATCATGATTCTCCCAGAGGTTAGGTTACACAGAGGGATGGAATACCAATCAATGATGTGAAGTCATATTGATTGGTATAGCGTAAAGGAGAGTTTAATTTATTTTAGCGTCTAGAGTGTTATATCTTGGTTAACTTTCCGTTTGTTGTAAAAGAATGACGGCTTGAGTGCGATTCTTCACTCCTAATTTTCTAAATATTGCTGTCATGTGTGCTTTTATTGTGGCTTCTGATACTTCTAAATCATACGCAATTTGTTTATTGAGCAACCCATCTGACAACATTCCGAGCACTTTATATTGCTGAGGCGTTAGCGCAGCTATTTTTGTCGCTAAATCATCGCAAGCCGCTGAGTTTTTAATTGCTCCTACAGGAAAATAAGAATCCCCCGCTAAAATTTGATTAAGCGCCCCGATAAGCGACTTCATGTCACTGGATTTCGGAATAAAACCGAATGCTCCATGGGTTTTAACTTGAGAGACAATGCTTGCTTCTTCACTCGCTGACACAACCACAATGGGTAAATCAGGATATTGAGAGCGTAATTGGATTAAGCCTGACATGCCATTACTACCAGGCATTTTTAAGTCTAAGAGCAGTAAATCAGGTTCTGGTTCTTTCTCTAATACTTTTAATAACGCCTCTAATGAATCAGCTTCTAGTAGATTTGCACCACTGATTGCCATGTGGATAGATTGAAAAAGTGCATTGCGAAATAAGGGGTGATCGTCTGCAATGATAATAGTGTAGTTGTCGTCCATGGCTACAAGATTCCTTATAAGTTATAAAATAAAATTAACATCCTCTTGTGTTTTGAGCAATTTTTAGTCGCTAAAATCTGCGCTGCCTCTCTAACTCATTATCTCTAAAGCACTGAATCGCATTTTTATAAGGATCTTAATATTTAAAACGAATTAATTTGAAGGGCTAGACAATCAAATAAAACGAAACTAAACTTCTTTCAGATCGAAACTTATCGGGTTTTTTATGTCAAAAAGAAATACAAAACAACGCCGTCATATGATCCTTTCTTTATTAACTGAACAAGGTGAAGTGAGCGTAGAACATTTATCAGACTTATTTGATATATCTGAAGTTACCATTAGGAAAGACTTAACTGAGTTAGAGAAGAATGGGTTACTGATGCGTAAGTATGGTGGTGCTGTTTTGATGCCGTCAAATATCATTCAAGAAGATAACTGTGAAGAAGTTTCGAATCGAAAGTTATCTATCGCAATGGCAGCAGTGGAACTGATTAAAGATCATAATCGGATCATTATTGATAGTGGTAGTACAACCGCTGCATTAATTAATCAGTTGTCGAAACGAAATGGGTTAGTTGTGATGACAAACTCATTGCCTGTTGCGAATGCATTACAAGAGATTGAAAACGAACCAACCTTATTAATGACGGGGGGAACATGGGATAGTCACTCTGATTCGTTTCAGGGAAAAGTGGCTGAATCGGTATTACGATCCTATGATTTTGATCAGTTGTTTATTGGTGCGGATGGGATTGATTTAGAGCGAGGAACCACAACGTTCAATGAGCTTGTTGGTTTAAGCCGAGTGATGTCAGAAGTCGCTCGTGAGGTCATTTTGATGGTTGAATCAGAAAAAATTGGTCGAAAAATCCCGAATGTAGAGTTGCCATGGGAAAGCATTGATGTGCTGATCACTAATAATGATTTAAGCCCAGAGCAGCAGCAAAAAATTGAATCACACAACGTAAAAGTGATTAGAGCTTAACTATTACGTTTCGTTTTAACCGTTGTTTTTATTGCTGTCGAGTTACGGTTAAAAGTAAAAAATTTATATATTTAGAATAATGGAGTGTCGCCATGTGTGGGATTGTTGGTGCGGTAGCACAAAGAGATGTTGCTGAGATCTTAGTTGAAGGCCTGCGTCGTTTAGAGTATCGCGGTTATGACTCTGCTGGAGTTGCCGTTGTTGATGCTGAGCATAATTACACGCGTATTCGTCGTTTAGGTAAGGTAAAAGAACTTGCTGATGCGGTTGAAACTGCGCATGTTGTTGGTGGTACAGGTATCGCTCATACACGTTGGGCTACACATGGTGAACCATCAGAAGTGAACGCACACCCACACGTATCAGGGGACATTACTCTGGTTCACAACGGTATTATTGAGAATCACGAGTCATTACGTACTTTATTACAAGAGCGTGGCTATATTTTTGAATCTCAAACCGATACCGAAGTGATTGCTCATTTAGTTGAATGGGAATTGCGTTCGTCTGACTCATTGCTTGAAGCAGTTCAGAAAACAGCAACTCAATTAGAAGGTGCTTACGGTACAGTAGTGATGGATCGTCGTGAACCAGAACGTTTGGTTGTTGCTCGATCTGGCAGTCCAATTGTTATTGGTTGTGGTGTTGGTGAAAACTTTTTAGCGTCTGATCAACTGGCGCTATTGAATGTAACTCGTCGCTTTATGTATCTTGAAGAAGGGGATGTCGCTGAGATTACTCGTCGTGAGATTCGTGTATTCGATGCTTGTGGTGAGCAGGTTGAGCGTGCCATTACGGAATCAAATGCAGAGCATGATGCGGGTGATAAAGGACAATATCGTCACTTCATGCAAAAAGAAGTTTTTGAGCAGCCAAAAGCGTTAATTAATACGATGGAAGGGCGCATTACTAATGATTCTGTTGTAACAGAAAGTATTGGTGTAAATGCGGTTGAGATTTTAAATAAAGTTGAACACGTACAAATTATTGCTTGTGGTACGTCTTACAATGCAGGGATGACTGCACGCTATTGGTTTGAGTCATTAGCTGGCGTTAGTTGTGATGTGGAAATTGCTTCTGAATTCCGTTACCGCAAATTTGTAACTCGTCCAAATAGTTTATTAATTACGTTATCTCAATCAGGTGAAACGGCGGATACGTTAGCCGCGCTTCGCTTAGCTAAAGAACGTGGCTACATGGGGGCTATGACGGTATGTAACGTGGCGGGTTCTTCATTGGTTCGTGAGTCAGATTTTGCCTTTATGACACGAGCAGGAACTGAAATTGGTGTCGCGTCAACCAAAGCATTTACGACTCAGCTTGCTGCATTACTTATGTTGGTAACGGCATTAGGTAAACAACAAAATCGTATTTCAAAAGAGAAAGAAAAAGAGATTGTTGAAGCGCTGCATGCGTTGCCGGCTCAAATTGAACAAGCATTATCATTTGATAAAGAGATTGAAGCGTTAGCCCCAGATTTTGCAGATAAACATCACACATTATTTTTAGGTCGTGGGGAGTTTTATCCAATTGCTGTTGAAGCGTCTTTGAAGTTAAAAGAAATTTCTTATATTCATGCTGAAGCGTATGCAGCAGGTGAGTTAAAGCATGGTCCACTAGCGCTTATTGATGCCGAAATGCCAGTGGTGGTGGTAGCGCCTACGAATGATTTATTAGAGAAGCTAAAATCAAACGTAGAAGAAGTGCGTGCTCGTGGTGGCTTATTGTATGTATTTGCTGATGAGCAAGCGGGCTTTGAAGCGGATGAAAGCATGAAGATCATTACCATGCCTCATGTGAGTGATATTACTGCCCCAATTTACTACACCATTCCGATGCAGCTGCTTTCGTACCATGTTGCATTAATCAAAGGAACGGATGTCGATCAGCCTCGTAACTTAGCTAAAGCGGTGACGGTGGAGTAGAGAAAGCTTCTTACAAAAATGGCAGTGTCGGTAGACATTAAAGTTTGGAACTGTGACATTAAAGTTTGAAACTGTACCACTAAAGTTGAAAACTTTTTAAACCCGGTTAAACTGATTAAAAGTTGACCGGGTTTTTGTTATGGCAAAATCAAAGTACGTTTTAACTGAAAAGCAGATCATCAAGCGGATAAGTGAAGGCCGAGGTGCAGGAAGGCTTTCTGGCTATAAGCCGTGGCTGTATGTCAATGAGGTTCCTTCAGAAGGTCGATCTCAGAGAGTTTACTCTCACCTAACGGGGCGGATTCATCATGTACTATCGGATCTTGAGTTCGCAGTCTTTCTCCTTCTAGACCATAACCCTGCCGTAACAGACATTCGTGAGCAGTTTCCACTCAACAGAGATGACACTCTCAATATTTCCAACGACGGTCAACTTTGGCACCCTTCGCAAGGAGGGGTAAATCTTGTCATGTCCTCTGACTTTTTGGTTAGCACCGCTTCTAAAACTCAGCCCAAGTTCGCTATTCAAGCAAAATATTCCAAAGACTTTAAAGATCCGAGAACTATTGAGAAGCTAGAAATAGAACGCCGTTATTGGCAGCTAAAAAGAATCCCCTGGTTCCTCGTAACAGATAAAGAGATAGACAAAACAGTCGTATCGAATATTGAGTGGTTATACGGGGTTAAGGGGTACTTTGATGAAGTAATAACGGATGAGCTATCGCTTACTTTTGGGCATATCAGTGCTTATTTTGTTCAACACCCAGAAAGAAAAGTCGTTGATCTGTGTAAAGAGTATGACATGGCATACCAGCAAGATCTTGGTCAGTCGCTTTATGATATTCGTTTAATGTGTGCAGCAAGGCTTATAACGTTCGATATTCGTTTACCATTTCATAGTTTGAAAGCGAAAGAAATTGCGTTTAGAAGCGTTTCTTTGTTCGGGGGGCATCGTAATGTGGCCAGTTAACGAAACTCTAGCGTTTGACGGTAAGGCTTACCGCGTGCTTTTTACCGAGACAAATTACTTCTATTGGATTGCTATTGATGAGGATAAAGGTTTACCGGAAAGAGTCTATTTTGATGAATGCCGTAACTGGGTTGATGAAGGGCGTATAGAAAAAATTCCGGACCCTTATTCATACCTTCAAGGAGAGTCTTGGACCAAAGAGTCAAATGCATATCAGAAAAGGCAGAACGACTTTGATTTGATTAAGCCTATCGTAGATGGTGAAGGAGCATTTGACAAAAGGGTTCGAGCAAAAAGGGTTAGTCATGCGGTTGCCAATTCAAATAAAACCAAATCGACCATCTATCGTTTAGTTCGGAGATATTGGCAGCGTGGACAAATAAAAAATGCCCTAATACCAGACTACAAAAACTCAGGCGCTGCCGGAAAGAGAAGAAACTTCACAACAAATAAAGCTGGTAAGTCTAGGGTTTACGGTGTCGGTGATGGCAAACAAGTCACTGAAGAAATCAGAAAACAGTTCCGAATTATTTGTGATAAATATTTGATGAATGATAAAGGGAACTCCGTTGCTTATGCACATAGAAAGTTTTCAAAAGCATATAAGTTAAAGAACCCAGGTGTTGAAGAGCATGAAATTCCAACACTCCGCCAATTTAGATACTTCTACAAAACCGAGTATAGCAATGTCACAAAGCTTACCGTTCAAACACCTCAAGGCAATTACAATAAAGATGTTAGGCCACTACATGGAACTGCAACCGAGCAAGCTTTAGGCCCAGGGAGTCGATATGAGATTGATGCCACCATTGCAGATATTTACTTGGTCGATGATGACGATGCAGACAAGGTTATCGGTCGGCCGACGATTTATATGGTCATTGATGTTTTTAGCCGTATGGTTGCAGGGTTTTATATTGGTTTCGATAACCCATCTTTCCCCGTTGCAATGAAAGCACTGATATGCAGCTTTAGCAGCAAAATAGAAACTTGCGCAAAATATGGTATCGATATTTCAGAAGAACAGTGGCCATGCATAGGCATTCCCGATGTGTTGCTGGCTGATCGTGGCGAATTGATGAGCCATCAAGCAAATTATTTGGTTGATGCTATTGGTGTTCGCCTTGAAAGTGCTCCACCTCGAAGAGGCGATGCTAAAGGCATTGTCGAGAGATCATTTGGTACATTGCAGGCTAAGTTCAAGCCCTATATGCCAGGTGTCGTAACTGGTAACAAGGTTAAGAAGCATGGTGAAAGAGACTATAGAGTTGAAGCTGCTGTGGCGAGATCAGACTTTATTGAAATACTGCTCTATTCAATACTTGCTCACAACTTAAACAAGCCATTGGATAAGTACGATCGTGCTCCTGATATGCCAGAAAGCCTTCCATCGATCCCTATTGAGCTTTGGAGGTGGGGCCTACAGAATCGTACTGGGCGTTTACGAGCTATTGATACGGATATTGCAAAAATACTGCTGTTACCTCGTCAAAAAGTCACTGTATCTGAATTGGGCATAAAGTTATGGGGATTAACCTACACAGGAAAAGAAATTATTCAGACAGGTTGGATGCACCGTTCTTCGGAAGTGTCTAGACCTAAAAAACTATTTGCAGCCTATGAGCTTGGTTCTGCTAATCACATATATCTGTTTCCTGAAGAAGGAAAAAATACATTTTGGGTTTGTGATCTTTCTAGTCGAAGTAGAGAGTTCCGTGATCTAACTTGGTATCAAGTATGGGAGCGTCAAGCAGATCAAAAGCAGATTTTAGCTGAAGCTAAGTATCAATTTGCACCCGTAGAACGAGATTTTGATGATCTTCTTGAAAAGAAACTGAAGAAAGCTACAAAAAATCGTAAAACCAGTACATTGAGCAACGCGCAAAAGATAAATGACATCAAAGGCAATAAACGGCATGCGCGAGAGCAAGAGAGAAAGGAACTAGCAATACAGCCCGCGAGGGCAAAACAAGAAGAAGTTGCACCGGTTATACCTATACATGGAGAGGAGGAAAGTTATCAACTGCCTGACTTCATACCGGAGCTCTTTGATGATGAGGGTGATAGCTGATGAAGAGAAATCAAGATCATCGTGTAGTTGCAGTCTATCAAGGTGCAACACTCTCAGCTTATCGAGGTAACCCGCTGATAGAGGCACTACCACCAATAAATAGTTTCTTGGACGACTCGAGTGCTCTAAAGGGCTCGTTGAGGTGTACCGCAGAAGATATCCATCGAAATGGTATTGAAAGAGCGCATAGTATCTGTCGTGTTATTGATGATTTTTTTCAACCCCTCAGTCAGCACATACAGTTGCACGAACGACTGTCACTGATGATACGGCGTGGTTATGTTGGAAGAAACCCCGAAACAGGTGATTGGGCAAGACATATACAAAATGGTTACGAACGTGTATTAACTGGTGATTTAAAGGCGATAAAGTTCACGGAAGTTAGTTCTACAGCCCAAAGTATGACATTGATTGGATGTAGCGGTAATGGCAAAACAACAGCGATCAAGCAGCTTTTGTCGTTATACCCTCAAGTTATTTACCACCCTGACAGAAACCTTGAGCAAGTCGTCTATCTAAAAATTGACTGCTCCCATGATGGATCACTTAAAGAGCTGTGCTTGAACTTTTTTCGTGCGATGGATAGAGCGTTAGGAACATCAAATTACGAAAGACAATACTCGATGAGCAAAAGACCGAGTATTGAAACACTTTTAGCAGCAATGGCTCAGGTTGCAAATGCTCACGCAGTAGGTGTTCTTATTATTGATGAAATACAGCACCTTAGTCGTTCTCGCTCTGGTGGATCTGAGAAAATGCTCAATTTCTTTGTGACGTTAGTAAATACCATTGGTCTTCCTGTGATTTTGGTCGGGACACCACGAGCTCGTGAGATATTTGAGGCTGATATGAGATCTGCAAGGCGAGGCTCTGGTCTTGGAGCGATTTTTTGGGATCCAATGGAAGAAGGAAGAGAATGGAAAGCGCTCACGGATAAGTTATGGACTCTTCAATGGCTACAAAAACGTGATGAGGTGCTGTCGGATGACATTCGTTCTCTATGGTATGACCTGAGCCAAGGTGTTCTAGATATTGTGGTTAAGCTATATGTCTTGTGTCAGTTGAGAGCAATAGCGACAAAAGTAGAAAGGATCACACCTAAATTAATGCAACAAGTTTATGAGGATGAATTAAAACCTGTTCATCCAATGCTAGCAGCGCTTCGCTCAGGTGATGTTGAAGAAATGATTAAGTTTTCAGATCTTAAACTAAGCAATACTGATAAAAGGTTACTTGAGTTACAAAAACAGGTAGCAACAACTGTTAAGCAGACACCAGAGGAGTTTGCATATCAACAGCTCAGAACCGATGAAGAGCGACGTGTATATATGGCCCTAAAAGACGAGTTTGACTCAACACTTTTAGCTCCTGTAATACGACAGCTGTTTGACCTGAATCCAGATTTGACATGGGTCAGCTTACTGCCACTGGTACATGAGCAACTCACTAACCCTGAACAGTTACTATCTAAAAAAGAGCCTAAGCCAAGTAAAGGCAAGAGGGCCTCCTCAATTAAACAGGCGCAATGGCATACCCTTGATAGTGAGGATTTGAGGTTTGTTCACTCTCAATCTGATTCTGATAGCGAAGTGTACACCGCAATGTCAAATTCGGGTCTGATTCTAGACATTCAGTCATTACTAGAAAAGGCGGTTTAATATTGCGTTGCTTCCCTGTCCCTTACCCAGATGAATTAATCTATAGCTTAGTAGCTAGAGCTGGAATTCGCAGTGCGATAATAAGCTCTAAACAGCTACTAGATGAAGTGTATGGTGACAGAAAAGTGATTGCGACAATTGACCTGCCTAGTCATTTATCTTCAATATCAGAGCAGCTAGTTAACACGGGACGATTTGACGTCCAACAGCTTATTTATGAAAATACGATGTTCCCGATTTACGCTCCTTTTGTTGACGAAAGCATTAGGGTTAGAGCGATGGAGCGAATGGAACATTGCGCTAAGGGCTCTGTTCATCTAATGCTAGGAGCCCCAGCTTCTATTGTAAAAACATCAGATGATTTTTGTGTTTGCCCAGCTTGTGTCGCGGAGCAAAAACAAAAATTTGGGGAAAGTTATTGGTCTAGGTTGTGGTTTTTACCATCCTTACCTTATTGCCCTGAGCACGGCCTTCTGAATAAATCGACAACCTCTTACCATGATAGTCGGCACACGTACCATGCATGTGGCCGAATACAATGTCAGCCCTTTTTATGTAACCACCAGAATATAACAGCGCAGCGGTTTGCTTACTTAGCGAGCAAAGCTAAAGAGGTAATGTGTTTACCAGCCCAAGGCTCCCCGACTCAGCATCAATGGAGCCTTTTCTACAATCATCTAGCACACGACTTTGGGTGTGGAAAAGGCCCTAAACAGGTTGCTCACGATAAGATTGCGGACTTAGTTGTAAGCAAGATCGTTACCCCTGAGCTAACCATCAATTCTGATAGAGATACTAACTGGCTTCGCACGTTATTTCGCCGTCATCGTAAAGCTTTTAGCTATCTACAGCACTTAACGGTTTGGTGTGCTTTTATTCCTGAAATGTCGGCTAGTGAGATCATAAAAGAAGTAAAATCAAAAGATAAAGTGACGGTATCGATCCCGAAGGACAATGCTCAGCTTGTGCCAAATCCAAGTGAAGAAAAACGTGAGCTGTGGCGTCACTTAATAGGTAACGCCCCGGTTAAGAGAGCACGCAAACTTCCTGGTGGTGGTGCACTGTATGCTTGGCTGTACCGAAATGATAGAGATTGGCTATTAGCTTTCAATCGAGTCCATCAATCCCAACCTCATGTAAGGCAGAAAAAAGTAGATTGGAGAGCAAGAGACCGATCACTAACTAAGCAGCTTATTAGGATTGTAGAACGATTAGATACTGTTGTTGATGGTCCTCGAAGAAGCAAAAATTTCTTACTTAAGCAGCTAGATGATTACGGTTCGGTGAGCAAAAAACTGAACTTGTTACCCTTGCTATCTTTTGCTTTGAATCGGTATCAAGAAAGCGTCTTTGAGTTTCAAGCTCGTCGGCTAATCATAGCTGTAATCGCAAAATCAAAAACAGGTTCAGGAATGAGTCGCTGGCAATTGATGCGTTCAGCAAGCCTTCCTAAAGAAAGAATAGTGCCAATTGTCGACGACTTACTTGGCTGGGTAGCCACGGGATCAAATCTAAAATAAGGATGTACTGATGGGAGCGAGGTTTTACAAGTGTGATGATGATGTGCGTGTAGTTCATACTGGTAAGATATTGGTGCGGGAAAGTGATAAGTCTTACCGGCCTTTAATTGAGGTTTGGTGCTATCCCCCACAGCAGAAAAATAATTTTCATGCGACTGCATTTTCTAACGTTCCTGCTTTGTATCGAGGAAAAATAATTAATCAAAGAGGGTTATCAGAAAGTTACGCTAAACGAGGGCGTCATAAATTTAGAAGTAATGAGCTCCTTCGACACAGTAACTTGAGTGAGTTCCCCGACTCAGAGTCAGCAGAGTCTTTGAGAAAGAAAGAGTCAGCGCAACATGCATTTGTATTAGACCGAGGCGCTGCCCCTAAACTGATTATTCCTCAGCTAGAGTTGGCAAGGGTCCTATTTTATGCCAGCTCTTACTTATCGCGAGCGTCATTAATGTCTTCTCGTTTGCTTACAGACTTCAAGGTCGAAGTTAACACCAAGGAGGACTATGCCAATATCGAAGTGTTGCAAACATCAAACTTTCCTCCTTCGGCATTCAATGATTCAGCAACAAGAGCAATGTTGAGCTGGTTACTTGTTGATAGTAATGCAAAGCGTTCATTTGAGTCGATTTTTAGATATTTCAACGTCGAAAAGGACCGAGATGTATCTGCGGGGTATAAGCGTTGGCTATTTCACTTCGATCCTCCCCAAATGGCTGGATGGTCTTTCGAATACGAAGGCAGGCTTGATGCAAGTGGCCGCTACTTTCTGGTTGAAAAGATCACGGATATTGAAATTAATGCTCAAATGCCGTCTAGGGTCTATTTCCATAACCCGTCTTTTACGCATCCAGATGAAGGCCAAGAGCCAACCATTGGTGGCAAAGGCCCTGAACCATACGAGCGTCCAGAAGATCATATTATCGATGATGATCGTGAGGCTTCCGATGCTAACCATGCATTCTTACTAGGTGAAAGTACCTGCTCAGTAAGGTTTAAAAATCGTTTTTCAACGTCGAAAGCAACAACCCCCAAAAGGAGTCATCGGCCAGATAGTAGCAAAGATGCAGCTAAGAAAGCTGGTGATCAGGTCAGTACCAATGAGCCTGGTAGTAATGGTGAGATACCTTCGGCAGACATGGGAGGAGGTATGCAAGATTGCACTGATCGATCGGAGGAGTATGCTTCTCGTTTTACGGCCTTTAACATGATGGTGCAAATGCTAGAGGAAAAATACGCCTGTACAATCATTGACTCGTACACTCATGAGCTGGATCAGGTTGGACGTAGTAAATGCCACTTGATTGACTCTGATGCAAAGAGAACGATTCGTTGCGTTGTCGTGGAGCGAAATGGTCATGTGAATTACTTGCTCGAAGTTGATGTAACAGGTCTGAGTAAATGGATCTCCACAAAATGTATACGGCAGATTGATACTCGCAATTGGAAAGAGCAGTTTTCTCGAATCAAAAAAGGCGTAGTGACAAAGTCTCTGGGATGGCCGACAAAGGAAATGGATTCCATGTTTGGCTTCAAAAAGCATATTGGTATTTCTCACCCGAAATCCGTTGAAGGACACCCTGCGGGAATTCCTACAGAATCAATCTTAGATTGGGCAGGAAGAGTCGCAGATAAACTCTAGCTTACAGATCAAAAGTGGTCGCTTAGTCTTCCCTACAAAATAATTTGTGATAGGATGATACCTAATAAAATTAATTAGGTTGAAGCCTATTCAGTGTTTTATAGCCATCTGTCCAGCTTCAACCAATAGAGATTGATTAGTCATTGCGGATAAAGAGCAGCATTGAGTGACGCTTTTCAATGTGATTACGCGATGTCTGACCGTACTTTATAAACAGAGTTTTAAGAATCTGGTTGAATTGGATAAACAAGACGCATGACAAATGATGCTCTGAAACAAACGGTAGTGGCGAAGCCAGATAGGCTTTCGCAGATAGCGCAGTTGCCACAAGCAACCAGGGATCGCATTGCCCACATCGATTTCACCTTATTGTTTAAGGGCGAAGCGGTGCGGGCGGATTTAGTTGATCGCTTCAGCATTGCCGCTGCACAAGCAACGAAAGACTTCACAATGTACCGAGAGTTTGCGCCAGGTAACATTGAGTATGACCAAAAGCTCAAGTTGCATAAACGTGGTGAAGCATTTGAACCCTTGTTCGACTATGACGTTGTGAGAACGCTGGCGACGATTAGCCAAGGGTACGGAGATGGCTTTACTGGAAAGGTAAAACCACCTCTTGCGTGTGAAGCGCCTTATCACCTTAACAAGCCGAATCTATCGATAGTGGCGAAAGTCACCGAGGCCATACACAAAGGCAAAGCCTTGAGTATCACCTATGTATCGTTATCGAGTGGTGAAACAACGCGTGAAATTGTACCGCATACGCTGGTGGACAATGGCCTGCGTTGGCATGTTCGTGGTTTTGACCGTAAGCATGGTGAGTTCCGTGACTTTGTGCTGACCCGAATTAAAGCAGCGGTTGTGCTTGAAGATTCCACTTTGTCGCCTTCTGTTGTTAAAGAAAGTGAGCTCGAAACCCAAGACCGGCAATGGAACCGCTTTGTAGAGCTAGAGTTAGTACCACACCCACGCATTGAACACAGCGAAGCGATAGAGCTGGACTATGGCATGACGGAGGGCGTGATGAAGGTTGAGATTAGAGCAGCAACAGCGGGGTATTTGCTTAGACTCTGGAATGTCGACTGTTCCGAGAGTGCTTGCTTATCAACCAGTCAATGCCAACTGGCATTGAACAATCGTGCCGCGCTTTATGGTGTGCAAAACCTCGCAATCGCACCGGGTTATGTCACTTAGACGATGAGCACAACCCAGACAACCGTTTTTTATGACTAGAGATTAATCATCAGAATTAATTAAGAATTTAAGGAATACCGATGCCAACGTTGGATTTTAAAGGTAAGCAGTTTGTTTATTCACACCACCTGAGTGTGCCGTTTCGTGAACTAAAAGTGGTTGCAGATAAATCGTTACCGCAGGAAGGCAAGGCGGCATCATTGGATGACAACCTCATCATCCATGGCGACAACCTTGAAGCCCTCAAGGCGTTACTGCCGACTCATGCCGGTAAAGTAGACTGCATTTTTATCGACCCGCCGTATAACACCGGTAATGAAGGCTGGTGTTATAACGACAACGTGCGCTCACCACTGATGCAGGAATGGTTAAAAAAGTCTGCCAATCCCGTTGATAAAGAAGATATGGAGCGTCATGACAAATGGCTTTGCATGATGTGGCCGAGGCTGATTTTACTCAGAGAGCTATTAAACGAGTACGGTAGTATTTTTATTACAATTGGCGATGATGAACAACACGCATTAAGGCTTTTATTGGATGAAATATTTGGCCGCGAAAATTTTATCACATCAATATGTTGGAAAAGGAAAGTGTCTCCATCTAATGATGCAGAATACTTTAGTAGCGATCATGATTGGCTTTTAGTCTATGCAAAGAATCAAGATGAATGGTCTATAAATCGTTTGCCGATGAATGAAGGACAATTAAAAAATTACACTAGTTCAGATGGTGAAGAACGAGGCGCGTGGAGCTCAGGTACATACACATGTAATAAATCTAAATCTGAAAGGCCAAACCTTTACTATGGCATTACAAATCCGAATACCGGTGATGTTGTATACCCTAGTGAAACCGCCGTATGGAAGTTTTCTCAAGAGAAGACAATTGCATTGCAAAATGACGATATGTTGTACTGGGGAAAGGACGGAAAAAGTACCAAACCTCGATTGAAAAAGTTTCTATCGGAAGCGAAGGGAGTAGTCCCTCGCAGCGTATGGGATTACAGTGATTCCGGTAGCACCCAAAGCGCAAGCATTGAGCTTTCAAAAATTTTTAATGGTGTATCACCCTTCCCAACTCCCAAACCCTCTATTCTGATAAGCAAAATATTGAAAATTGCTACGGATGATAACTCTATCATTCTTGACTCTTTCGCTGGCTCAGGTACGACGGCACACGCAGTGTTGGAGGCTAATAAGAGTGATGAAGGTAATCGTAAATTTATTCTGATCGAATGTGAGGATTATGCGGACAAGGTGACCGCTGAGCGTGTTCGCCGTGTTATCAACGGATACCCCTTCAAAGGCAACCAAAAGCAAGAACTGCTTTCTGAAAAAATCACTTGGTCAGTCTTTGAGAAAAAGCACGCAGAACTCCTTGAAAAAATAGCCAAAGTTGAAGCAAAACACAGCAAAGATTTCGACAAAATCAAAAAAGAGCTCAAAGACGGTGTGCTGACTGTCACCGGTGAGCGCAAAGTGGATGAGTTTGCGCCTGGCATTGGCGGCAGTTTCACCTATTGCACCTTAGGTGAACCGATTCAAATTGAAAGCTTACTTACCGGCGAAGCCATGCCGTCATTCGACGCGCTCGCACGTTATGTGTTTTATACCGCCACAGGGCAATCATTAGAAACGGTCGCTAAAGCCTCTGCCGATGGTTTTATCGGTGAAACAGACTTATTCCGTATTCATCTGTTTTATCGTCCAGATAGCGAGTGGCTGCGCTCAAATGAAGCGGCATTAAACGCGGACAAAGTAGAAGCGATTGCTAACAACAATGCTACGAAGAAGCGCACCATTGTCTTTGCTGTCGCGAAATTTATGAGTCAGAAGGACTTAACTGAAAAACGCATTGAGTTTTGCCAGTTGCCTTACGCTATCCATCGCATTATGGGGGCGTAACATGGAGTTAAAAGACTACCAAAATGGTGTGCTGGATAAACTGGACTATTACCTGAAAAAGCTGGCCGACACCAAGGAAGAAGCGGAAGACTTTGTCGCTTTTCAGAAAATGAAAGGCAAAGAGGCCCGTTTAACCGATTACGCCAAAGATACGTGGGAAGCTCTGGTACAGGAGCGCCGTATTGACCTACTTAAAGACAAAAGTGGCAACTTGGTGCCTGCGCCGTATGTCACAAGATTTGACGGCTTAGAGCGGCCAATTCCTAATGTGTGCCTGAAAGTGCCGACAGGTGGTGGTAAAACCTTACTTGGCGTGGCGGCGGTTGAGCGCCTGCAAACGGATTTGTTTACCCAACAAACCGGTATGGTGCTCTGGGTAGTGCCGTCGGATGCCATTTACAAGCAAACCTGGAAACAGTTGGCTAATCGTGAGCATCCGTATCGACAAATGTTAGAGCGAGCTTCGGGTGGGCGCGTAAAAATGCTCGAAAAGAGCGATTCCTTTACCAAGCGAGATGCCGACGAAAACCTGTGCGTTATGTTGTTGATGCTGCAATCCAGTGCGCGTCAATCCAAAGAAACCCTACGCATGTTCCGTGATAGCGGGCGATTTACCACTTTCTTCCCGATTGAAGATGACACCACAGCCAATGAGGCGCTATTGAGCAGTATTCGCAATCTAGATTGTAACGATCTATCCGATTACGGTTGGCAAGAAGGCATAGCCCCAGGCTCAGTGTCAGTCAAACAAAGCTTAGGCAATGTGTTACGCATGGTTCGCCCAGTGATTATTGTGGATGAGGGGCATAAAGCCTATAGCGAAACCGCAAGAGAAACCCTGTGTGGCTTTAACCCTAAGTTTATTCTTGAGCTTTCTGCCACGCCTAACGCAAACGGTAAGCATCACTCAAATGTGCTGGTGAATGTGTCTGGGCAAGCGTTGAAAGATGAGCAAATGATTAAGTTGCCCATCAACTTAATCAACGAAGACAAAAGTGACTGGAAGCATACCTTGTCGCTTGCGCACGCTAAATTGGCTGAGCTTGAACAGGATGCCGGACAGCTACAAAACGAAACCGGTCGCTATATTCGTCCTATCATGCTGATCCGTGTTGAGCGCACAGGTAAAGACCAACGAGATTCAGCCTTTGTGCATGCGGAAGACGCCCGCGAGTATTTGATGGAAAAACTGGGCGTAAATGAAAATGAAATTCGCCTGAAAACGTCTGACAAAGACGAGTTGGGTGATGATGATTTGCTCAGCGAAATGTGCCCCGTTAAATACATCATCACAAAGGATGCGCTACGTGAAGGTTGGGATTGCCCCTTTGCTTATGTGTTAACCGTGTTGTCAAAAATGACCGCAAAAACGGCAATCACCCAAATGATTGGCCGGGTACTACGTCAACCACATGCGCGATTGACGCAAAAACCAAGCTTAGATGAGTGTTATGTCTACACCTTTGATCAGGATGTGATGGAAGCAGTTGCGGGTGTTAAGCAAGGTTTAGAAGAAGAAGGTATGGGAGATGTGGCGAATCAAGTTAAAGCTACAGAAGCCAATAAACCCGCCGCAGTAGTGAGCAAAGAAACCTTATTGCGTAGAGAACGTTTTCGTAACCTCCCTAAAATATTCCTGCCTCGGGTTTTGCATCGTGATGCAGGTTACAAAGACGGCTTCCGCTTGTTTGACTATGAACGGGATGTGCTGGGTGACCTAGATTGGGAATCGCTGTCTTATTTGAATGCTGAGAACTTCCAGCTAGTGGACGACAAGTTAAAGCGTACGATTGCCCGAATCGACTACAAAATGTCCAAGGATAACCAAGGCGAATTGGACTTGGCCGATCCGGTTCACGAAAACATCGAGTTTGACCCCAGTGCAGGCCTGGATATCTCCTTTATGGTAAGGCAGCTCACCGATGTTATTCCAAACCCATGGCAAGCCATGCGGGTGTTAACGCACACCTTAGACACCTTACGTAGCAATGGGGTTACAGAGGAAGCGCTGTTTACTAACCGCCTTGAGCTGCTCAAAGAAATGAAGCGCGATATTAAACAGCAGGTTGCGCAATTATCGGAGCAAATCTTCAGATCTAAGTTGGACAAGGGAGATATTTCCCTACGTCTACTTGCTTCTGATAACGAAAAGCTAAATTGGGAGTTGGCGCAAACCCTAGAGGTTAATGTCAGTGAGCATGATCAGGTGCTTCGCCGCAAAGATGGATCTGAACTCGAAAAAAGCCTGTTCGAAAAGGTCTATCAAAATGGGCTGAACAATTTAGAGCGCGACACAGCTTGGTATTTGGACAAACAAGAGTCTGTGTATTGGTGGCATCGCATTGCGGTAAATCAGCGTGAGTACAGCCTACAGGGCTGGCAAAAGCAAAAGGTTTACCCTGACTTGTTGGTGTGCGTCGAACAGCCGGACTCTGGCAGTTACCGCTTCTCTGTGTTGGAAACCAAGGGCGAGCATTTAAAAGGGAATGACGACACTGTGTACAAACGCCGTTTGTTTGAACTTTTAACTGAGCACGTCAAGACGGCCGTAGATGCTGGTGAGCTTACGTTGGAAGCCGCATCGGGGGGTATGTCGTTCAGAATGCTGATGGAAGACAGTTGGTCACAAGAGATCGTGCCTGAATTGAATTAATGAGTCATTTGTTGGTGTTGTGTTGTCTCCAACCTTGTCGCCCCTTCTGAAAAAGGGGCGAAACTCAAAAGGAATATCAAGTTAACGAGGATTTAGATGAGTCAGCCAATACCGACTTCTTATAATCAAATCATTGCGCATACGATTGAGCAAGCACTTGCTCTATCGGTTAATGCAAAGAACGAAAATGCTATTGCTGGCTTTTGCCAGTTGCAAGGCCCAACAGGCGGTGGCAAAAGTAGTTCTCTTTATCGTAGCCCGGACGGGAAGATACCTGCGAGCCTTGAATTTATAAAATCCAAAGGGTTGCAGGCCATCTTAGTTACCCATCGCTGGAATATCCTGCATGACATTTATGAAAGTGCCACGAGTGAAAAAGACAGCTCAGGTAACCCACTGTTGGTTAGTATTCTTTATGCACAGGATGAAACTGTCGTTAGTGCGGTTTCACAACGGGCACTGCCACATGAACAAGGCATTCAAAAGTCTGACTTGCCCGATCCTTATAAGGCCATTGAGGATATTCATGGTTTAGGTGCGTTTCGTTCTAATGCTGATAAAGAGGCTCTCGTCCGTGCTTGCCACAACGTTTCAGCCATCGCCCGTAATGTTGAGTATAAAAAGAAAAACCCTGATTCGATGGGCGTCTTACTCGAACGAGAAGAGCAGGAACTAAGAAAACTGTGTGGCTTTGTCGAACGGACGCTACTTGGGTGCATGTCGTCCTTAGAGAAGGCTGTGAAGTATGCCAGTAAGCACCATGGCAAGACGCATGAACTCACAGAGCAAGCAAAAGAAAGGCTTCGTTTATTCAGAGAAAATAAATGGGTGCGTCGAATTTTCCCGGCGATTGCCTGGCAAGATGATAAGCAATATTTGCTGGTGTTAACGACGCAGAAGCTGTTCGCTTCCTTTTACGACGGTAAACAGAAAGTCAGAATGTCGAGCGGCCAACTGGCCGGAAAGGTAGTATTTGTTGATGAGTTTGATTACCAAGCGGACATTCTACAGACATTACTTGCCCAGTCCCAAATGGTGCAAGAGCCGCCTGAGTGTATTGGTCAATTACTTGAAGGCGGTAAGCGCCTATTAGCGCGAATGCAGTTTGTTACTGCTGAACCTATACCTGAGCTTTACTATGAGCTTAAACAGCTTATTGCGGAGCTAGAGGAGGATTTGACCAGCAAAGGAGTCGATCTGAATCAGTCTAGGGCACTGGTAATGCCTTTAAAACAGTATGAATCCGGTGTGCCGTTCGAAAAGAAATATCTGTTTCGCTCAGACCACTTAGTAACCAGTGAGCCTTTGCAATTACAGCAAAAACCTCATGGCTTTGAAGTGAAAAGTTATGAGCAAAGCGATGATGTATCGGTTGATGTTGGTGATTTTTTGCGTGTGATGGAGAAATATATCAGACGCTTCAGTTTGCTGTTGTCACAGTTCGCGACCGATGAGTCCGAAGCTTATGAATATCTTGTTCGGCTAAACCGGTTACTGTTCGACCCCGCGAATGACTATCGACCATCCTACTACAGCTCGGCGTTACCCAGTTTATCGCTGTTCTCATTACCTCGCACTAGCTTACCTGAGTTAGAAGCGCTCAGTAGATCAAACCTATTACCTAATACTCAGACGAATATGTTTGGCCTAACAACCTGGCTGTTAACCACGGATGAAGCCGAGGCGGATATTGACCCGTTGAGGATCAAGATTAAACGCGCACTATTGCCGACAACGCCTGAAGGCTTAATGGTTTCGTTATCGAGTCGGAACCTGGTTTTTGCACTATCCGCAACCTCTTATATCGAAAGGGGGATTGGTCATTTCGATATACGCTGGATTGAAAGCGCTTTGCGTTACGTGGCTCAGGCCCGCAATCCACAATGTACCGAGAGTTTTCTGGGCGATAGCTTTGAGCAGCGCCCCGAAGATTGGTTTAAGAAGCCAATTCCGTATTTACAAACTGACGAGGATAAGCAGTTACAAATGGCGGTGATCCGCTCGTTGGTTAAAGACAAATCTGAAAAGCGTCGCTCGACACTGAAAACCACGATCCACGACTTTGATGATGCTATCAATGCGCCAGTTTTTCAGGAGGCAAAACTGCATCTGGACGCTGCATTTTTTGAGGCTGAGCACTCAGATTACAAGTATGAATACCGGCAGTCTGTGTTGTTTAAATTACTGCACGTTCTGCATTTGGCAGCGAATGAGCCACAACATAACGGTCATCTTGCCTTTGTTAACTCTGTCAAATACCTTCGGAAGTGGTTAATAAGTGATACCGCAGAAAACAGCAGAATGAGCGCTGATTGGCTTGAAATGGAGAGTTTAACCACTGGCGTATTGTCTTCTTTTGATAATGTGTTTATTCCTTTGGCTGTCAACGGTAAGCCCATGATGATTTGCCTACTCAATGCAGAGGCGCAAAAGCGAGAAGGATTTGAGCACGCCTATCAAGCGGCGTTCGACTCTGGCCGAACCGTGGTGGTAATGACACAAACTGCATCCGCTACCAATGGCATTAATTTGGACTACTCCTTGCCCAACTATCAAGGACAGATGGATCTGACGTCACTGTTTATTATTGAAAGTAAGCACTTTTACTTTTCACCATGGGATAGCAATGACGCTGATGATGAAATGTCTCATGCTGGCTTTCAGCTCAGAAACTTAGAAAAATTAGTCAGACGTTCAGAGTTTTCACGCAAGCAGCAGCGGCAATTTATTATGCCGTTAATGAATAACTCAGTCGCTAAAATACAGGAGCTAAACAAGCTCTATAAAGGGACAAATGACTACGTTAAGAATCTTGCTGCTGACGTGCAGCAGCAAGTTGGTCGTATTGAACGTGCTTGGACGTATGTGCCCCATGTCGCCATTCATTTAAGCGATGATTTAGCAGGCCATCTTCGCAACTACGGCCAATTAACCGTTTGTACTAACAACCGAAATTGGGTTTCAAACCTTAATAATCAGCTGATTGATGATCTTACTCATTCCGAAGATGCATCGGTTTCCAACTTTCTTACCCTGTTGAAAACGCGATCCCATGATGGCTCTGCTGCGGTAGATATTATTGATAACAAGTTAGTTTCCGCTATCCGAGATGCACGACAAGGTAAGGGTTGTATCGAAGATATTTCAGGACTTTGGCATGAACTAGGCCGCGCTGTATTACAGCATGATCTCCAATGGATGCCGCATAACAATACGTTTGGCATTACTGAGCCTTTGTGTCGTTGGGCGTGCTTTGAACGGCCCGAGGAATCAAATGTTACTGGTGAAATATGGTACGACCCAAAAAGTTGGCAGTTCTTTGCAAAGCGTGCTGCGGGATTGATTAAGTATAACCCCCAGACGCTTTATGAGGTTGTTAACCGGCAACCTGCTATTTCGGATTGGTTTAATCGTAAAGGTTTTCGAACGTCGTTTCAGCCGTTTGCCAACGATATTGAAGAGCAATTCTCATTTCATCCCGTCGTGATTCAACGAATTTTACAAGGGCGTATTGGTGAAGAAGGTATTCGCGCACTGCTGAGTGACAAGCAGCTAGCCACTAAACAAGACGTCTACAACCATGAGCTATTTGAACTATATGATTTTGAGATAGCCAACGCGGATGTTTTTGTTGATGCGAAATTTTGGTCTATTGCTGCTCTAGAGCAATCGGATGAGGGCTTTGAGCAATGGCTTGCTTCAGGCAAACACCCTGAATTTGCGCCTTTGGGATTAATTAAGAAGCTGGAGAAGATCCGTCAAATCCGTGGTGAAAATGCCATTTTGGTTATCGCGAACCTATTAACTGGTGAAGATTGTTCCTTATCGGGCTTTTCTGAAATGTTAGAGCCCGTAAAAGTTGAGAATGCTTCAATTCTGTTTCTACCAGGTTGTTTGGTGAACGATGAGTATCAAATGACGTCTGGCTTTAAGTGGTTTTCGAAAATAGTTTGGCAGCGTATGAGGGAGCAAGGTTAATGGATAAAAATATAGATTTGAGGAAGTTGCCGCTGTCTCATTTGGTTTATTTGAATAGCGAGGTTGATGCAGATAAAGCCAACAAATTTGTGGTTTATCACTATCCACTCATCAATAACAACTATCAGTGGAAAGAGAAGAAAGCCTGGGAAGAACGTATCGATGCTGAACTAGACAGTCGGCAGTTTGCCTATTTAATGAAAAAAAATGGTAATCAGTTTGGTCTCTATGTGGCTTTACAAAGCTCAAGTGATATTCCTCCGTCTATTGTAGACGCTGAGTTGCAACCTATTACTCCAGTTCGAGTTGAATATTCACCGGTGTTAAATCCTGTGTGGATTCGACTAATGATGCGTTCATTGCGGGCTTTTGGCGGTCATTGTAAAGGCGCTTACAGCTTAGGTTGTCCGTTATTGAAAGTAGATAGCTGGGCTGGCGGTGTCAATGCGATCAGCCTAGATTGTAGAACTCAGCAGTTAAAAGATGGAAATACCACTGAGATTGCTCTGTTTTATACCAATGTACCATTAAGACCGTTATCTAATGACGATGATATAGATCGCATTAAGAAGCCTCTATGGGTCTATGACAAAAATAAGGTACTCGTCAGGTGGTATCCTGGCCATGAAAGAAAACCGAGAGGTACGCTGTTTAAAGAAATTGGAAAGAGTAAAAATTCACGTAAACAGCGTCCGTTTCTGGATCTTTCTACGCCAAAGAGGTTTGAGCAAAGTTGGCCTATGGTGTTAAAACCAGTGCAAGATGCGTTTATCCGTTTTGCGCGTGACTATGGTTTTGAACTTTCAGCTAAAACATTAAATCTTCAGCCGCTGAGGTTGAAAACAAAGCATAAGGCCAATAAGGCTAAGTCATCTTTCCCAAGCATCGAGATATCCGGTGAAATCAAGGTTATAGACCTAAGAGTTAATACCGTTATTGCTTGTGAAGAACTCTTAGACTTATTTAAATCGCTCATTGCACAGAAAGGCGTCGATGTTTCGTGGAATTTACTAGATGGAACTGCGGAAAATGACTTTGAACGGATAAAACTTGATCGTTCGGACCGCGTTTTGATTTTGCTAGATCAGGAAAAAGGTATTGAAGATGATCGTTATCCACTAACGAAGTCGTTAGTTGGACGGTGTGCAGTTCAACATATCAACGTTAATCCTCATGATGTAACGGGAGACCCCGTCGAAAAAGGGTTGTTAATCGAATCAAAAAGAGACGATGACCCGATAAAGCTATACGTTGCGTCTGAAGGTGGATATTACACTTACAATTTCGACTTATTAGATACTAAAGCTTACAAAGAAGCGATTATTAGAAAGCTTGAAGTGGTACTTAAAGAGTTAGAGATCAAACGTTTACTGATTGATTCTGATAGGCCTGTTTCTCAAGTATTGCCATTGCAACGCGACTGTTTAAACGAATCAACCATTGTCATTACGGATGGTTATTTGTTTACGGTTTCAAACGACAGACCGGTGTTGATTCCCTTCGATCCCACTGATTCTGGTATGACTTTGAAAACAAATGAGTACCTGGCCAATTTCGAAACATCCGTAGATGATTTGCTCACTTTGATGAATGAGAATTGGCCCTATAGTTATCGTCAGAATGTCGTAATGGATTACTACGGTACTGAAGTTGATAAACAACGACGATTTGCGGCAAGAATTACGCTTGTTTTGAGTAAGGATAAGGACGCACAAGTATCAATCATGATGCAAGATCCATCTTACGACCAAACGAATGTATTGCCACTGGGTATGGAAGATGCGCTTTCGGATTTAACCAAGAAACAGAAGCCTTATCCGTTGACGGATTGGGTGCTGCCAGATAGCGAAGTATTGCTCAATATTGTCAAAGAATTGAGTGATGATGGCGTGTTATCCAGCCAAAAGGCAACAATGCGATTTGAAAGTGAGTTGCCCGAATTAGTTGAATTATGGCAAGAACAATTAGTTTCGCTTCATCAGCAAAATGAAACTAAGGTGACTTACTATCAGGTAAAAAAAGAGGTTATTCAGCGTTGGTTAGATAAGCGAGGTAAGAAAAAAGATACATCAATCAGTGGTAGTTTAGATACCTTGTTGTCTCGATACTTCGATAAGCCTTTAAACGACATCAAACGCTGGATGAGTAACATACCGGGTATTCAACGCATATGGTACGACAAAGAAAAGGGATATTTTGTTGTCGGTGGATTAACCTCTCCAAAAGCTCAGTTAATGAGACAGCCAAGCATCCGACAATGGCACACCTTGCAAGGTGAATTGGACATCGAATTGCTTGCTGATTTGCTAGATGTTGATTGGGTTCGTATGAATCAGCTTGCAGGTAACCCCTGCGTCACAACACTAATTAAACGATGGAAAGAGATAAATCCCAATATACTCGCTATTCTAGACTAAGTAGTTTTCTTTTAATGGTTTGAGTTACTGTTGTTTTATCTCTGTCAGAATAAGCAAAGACCTTGAGAATGTGAATGCTAACTAATGTGATGAATAAGGAAAATTAAGTGGACATGTTCGTGTAGTGATTTCTATCTTGATTGCTTACTTTGAGTAATCTGGCTACTTAGTTTTAAACTTTACTGTCACAATAATTGACCCTTGAAAGTGTTCTGGTGGTTTGGTTTCAATCTTTAGTGTTACATTCTTCTGTGTGGAGTTACGTACTGATAAGGCCTAAACGAGAGAAAAGTTTCAAACTTTAATGTCCTCCGACAGGCAGCGCTACCTATGTACGCTGCCATTTTTTATACTTAGAACAGAATAACTTTTTAAGAGTAATTAATGTTTATTGCTCTTGTATACAAGTCAGTATCTTAGTTTCAATGGTATCATCAACAGTATCTGAGATAAGCTCAATACGGCTTTCGAAGCTATCGTCTAACTCAACTTCTGCCAAACCATCTGGGGTGAGGTTATAGCCAAAAATACCATCTGTAGTAATAAATACTGCTTTCATACGCTCAACGTTGAGCTCTACTAACAGTAATATGAGTTTTTGACGATCAAAAATCTTATGTGGAGAGAATCGCCAACCCACACTATGAAAACCTTCGCCTGAGTTGATTGCTTTTAATACCCCACTTTCAGGCATTGGCATTTCAGAAGCAAGTGGCTTGTCTCTACTATGATGGTGGTGGTGATGCGGAGGGTGTTCGTGAATGGTCGTATTACCTTCAAACTCATTGAAAGGAATCATACTGTGTTTAGCAAATATCACTTTTGTATTTGGTCGCGCCATCTTTGCAACATAGGCTTTTAGATTGTCTGAATCTCCTTCGCCGTATAAATCAAGCTTGTTCCCCACCACTGTATCGGCAATTGCGATTTGTTGATTGAACGTTTCATGCTCCGTATAACGAGAATCTGATAATTTACGAGCATCGACTAAGGTGATATTTTTTTGCAACGTTAACACTTGACGATAGTGCTCTGAAGAGAGTATTTGCAGTACTTCTTTTGGGTGGCCTAGTCCTGTTGGTTCTATTAATAGTCGGTCTGGTTTCGCTTCTGATAGTAGTTGATTAAGCGCAATTTGCATGGGTAAACCCGCTGCACAGCACATACAACCACCGGGAACTTCTCGCACAAAGATTTGCTGTTCTGCTCCTTGTGGAGCGGCCGTATGTTGCCCTTGCATTAGACTGCCATCGATACCGATTTCACCAAACTCATTAACTAAGATCGCCCAACGTTCACCTTTTGGTTTATTTTCCATAAGATTCAGAATAGTCGAGGTTTTTCCTACGCCGAGAAAGCCAGTAATAATATTGGTAGGAACGCCGATGACAGGGTGTTTATTAGAGCTCATTGGCAATTCTCCGATAACGTTGAATTAGGGCATGATTGACTGAAATCGCAGAATATTCTGGTGGCATTTTTTTTAACATATTGATTTATCTTCTTAATGTTTAAATAGGTACTCTATTTACAGCTGTGTTATTTAATTTTCATTGTTATCTAAATCAAGGTTGTGCCTAGTCTTTAATTTCCGTATCAAGCTTGATGTGATGAAGAGCCCTGTAGCAATACAAACTATTGTTGGGCCTGTTGGTGTGTCGAATAGATAAGAGGCTCGTAACCCTAAAATGCTAGAGCTACTGCCGATTAAGGCTGCAAGTACTACCATCATTTCGGGAGTTTGGCTGAACGGACGAGCGGCTGCTGCTGGAATGATGAGCATGGCGACGATTAACAGTACCCCTACAACTTTGATGGCAACGGCGACGACGATAGCAAGGGCAATGGTTAGAATGAGTTGCTCACGTTTAGGTGAGAAGTTACTGGCCAATGCCAAATCCTTATCGAGTGTTGATAGCAATAAACCTGACCAACGAAACCTAATTAAACCAATGATAAATAAAGCCCCTCCCCAGATAATGAATAGATCCATCTTACTTACAGCAAGAATATCGCCGAACAAATAAGCCATAAGATCAAGACGTATTCCGGACAAAAAAGATACGGCCACTAGACCAATTGCTAGCGCAGAATGGGCCATTACACCAAGTAGAGTATCCATTGCGTAACTACGTCCACTGAACTTAGATACAGTAATCGCCATAATTAGTGCAATAAAAAGAACACTAGGCAAAATTGGAAGTGAAAGAGCAAGGGATAACGCAATGCCTAACATAGAAGCATGAGCAGTAGCATCACCAAAATATGCCATACGACGCCAAACGATAAAACAGCCAAGAGGAGCGGCTGCTAATGTTACACCAACGCCTGCTAATGTGGCTCGCCAAAGAAAATCATCCAACATTTAGTACGCTCCCATGAAATTGATTGGAGGCAGCTTTGTGGTGGTATACGCCTAAAACATCGTTATCGTCGAGACCAAATAACACTTTATATTCTGGTGAATTACTCACTTTTTCCGGCGTACCTTCGCAACAGATTTGTCCATTTAAACAAATAACTCGATCAGTATTTTTCATCACTACATGTAAATCATGACTAACCATGATAATTGCGCATCCAGTTTCTTTTCTGAACGAGTCAATGTGTTGATAGAAATCTACGGTTCCACGTTGGTCTAGACCTTGAGTTGCTTCATCTAGCAATAACAGCATGGGTTCTTCTAATAAAGCACGAGCTAAAAGAACACGTTGAAGTTGCCCGCCTGATAACGAGTTTAATTGTTGCTTTTCTACCCCAGAGATTCCTGCACGAACTAGGGCTTGGCTAATTGTTTTTTTTGAGTGTTGTACCGGTAATGTTAAAAATCGAAACACGGTCATAGGTAATGCTTCATCGATATGTAAGCGTTGCGGAACGTAGCCAACCTTAAGCTTTTCCGCTCGTTCAATGTAGCCACTTACAGGTTTAATCGCTCCAATCAATGTTTTCAATAATGTGGATTTTCCTGAACCGTTGGGGCCAACTATAGTGACTATTTCACCTTGGCTGATCGAGATGTTTATGCGATCCAGTATGAGGTGTTTGCCGAATTTAACAGACAGCTGATGTAATGAAAGTAGCATCTAAATCTCTTGTATTTTGTATTGCAGGCGAACCATTTAGATTATTTAAATTTTCAATATGGTCATTTAATTGTTATGTTATAACATAACAATTAATTTTGCCAACCTTGGTGTTTTAAAGGTTTCAAGTTATTACTATTAGGAGAAGAATATGTTTAAAAGAGCCATATCAATGTTTGTTATGAGCTTAGCGGTGGTTTCACAGAGTTACGCTCAAGCCCCAAAGGTTGTTGTGGATATTGCTCCATTGCACTCTTTAGTCACTCAAGTTATGGATGGAGTGGGTGAGCCGGATTTATTGATTCGTCCTGAAATGTCACCACATAGTTATCATTTGCGTCCTTCGGAAGCAAAAGCACTTTCACAAGCGGATATTGTGTTTTGGGTTGGTGAAGGGTTAACACCTTGGCTTGAAAAACCGTTATCAAGTTTAGCGGGTTCTGCGACTCAAATAGAAATGATGAAAGTCGAGGGAGTAACTCTTTACGACTTTAGAAAAGGAGCAACATTTGAAGCTCATGAGCACCATGGTGATGTTCGAAATGAGCATGAAGAGGAACATCATGAAGACAGTAAAGAGCATGAACACCATCATCACGATGGACATGATCCACATGTATGGTTAGATCCGAAAAATGCTGAAGTTTGGGTTAATATCATTGCTAAAACGTTATCTGATGCAGATAGCTCAAATGCGCCAATTTATCAAAAGAACGCTAAAACCACAGTCAGTCGTTTACATAAGCTTTCTAGCAAGATTAAGCAACAAGCTAAAGGGTTAGAAGGGGTTAAGTTCATTGTGTTCCATGATGCTTATCAATACTTTGAAAAACGCTTTCAACTATTAGCATCGGGTGCGATTTCTATTTCTGATGCATCTAAACCGAGCCCTGCTCGAATTACAGAGATTCGTGATACGGTGAAAGAGTTAGGTGTGACCTGTGTCTTTACTGAACCCCAATATAACCCCGAATTAGTGAATAGTATTTTTGACAACTCAACAGTAAAGACGATTGGCACAATGGATCCACTCGGTGCTAATCTGGCAATAGGCAAAGATCAATATGACTCACTATTGATGTCCATGATAGAGAGTCTAAGTCAGTGTAAACCGTGATATTTATTTCTTACCAATAAAAAACGGCAACCTAAAATAAGGTTGCCGTTTTTATTTATCTCTTTATAGCCGTTAAGTTAAATTCCTGCCGGTTTAAAGAAGGCCTTTAAGCGTTTAGTGATCATTAAGCGAGAGACGGTAAACATTCCTGTCACTGTGCGTTGGTGTAGGCGGAAAATCGTGTCGTATAAACGGCGAATTAATCGACCTTGTAACACTAATTTTCCTTCTAAACGTGTCCCCGGAGCAAAAGTACCAACGGCAAAGTGATGACCAACAGCAACCACCATTCCACTGTCTTGGAAGATAAAATCTGTTAGCTCTTTCCCACGTAAATAACGACCTAAGCTTTTAGCTAAGTGAACCGCTGCACGGTTAGCGGCTTGAGCTTTTGGTGGAACAAAAGAACCATCAGGTTGTGGAATTGCAGCGCAATCACCAATAGCAAAGATACGAGGATCTTCGGTTGAGCTCAGATTTTGGTTCACGTTAATTTGGTTCATACGGTTGTAGCTTAAGTCCCCAATACCATTTAGCCAATCTGGCGCTTTTACACCCGCCGCCCAAAATTGGATATCAGCACCAAGAAATTTATCAACATCCGTTCGCATGCCATTTGCTGTTACTTCACTAATGCGAGTTTCTAGTAATACATTTACGCCACTTTTTTCTAGCTCTTTTAATACCTTATCAGACATTTTTTGTGGGCTGTTAGGTAAGACTCGATGCGCCGCTTCAATCAAATTAATACTTAAAGATGAAGCGTTATAGCGTTTTAATTTTTTACTTACTCGAGCTAATTCAGCCGCTAACTCAACACCAGTAGCACCCGCTCCTACAATGTTTATTGTGCTGCTTTTTCCTTCACGTAAGATTTGACTAATTTGATTCCACGCTTGGCGTGCTTGACCTGCTGAATCTAAAAATAGGCAATGCTCTTGAGCTCCTAAGGTATTAAAATCATTACTTAAGCCTGATTCTGTGCCATCTGGACGACGAACTAATAAGGTTTGGTTTTCACGGTCGATTCCCGTCATCGCACCTTGATAATGTTGGTAACCGTGATGAGCCCCGTGAGTGAAATAACAAACCGAATCTAAATCACTATCAAATGTGCCAGCTGCGATTTCGTGCAAACGAGGTTTCCAATAATGATGTGTTTCTGGTTCAATCAGAATGATTTCATCTTCTTTACGGGTTGATTTAGTTAATAAGGTCGATAGCTCTAGACCAGCAGCGCCACCGCCTACAACAATGATTCGGGACATAGCATTTTCTCATAGTATTTTGGCTTAGAGAGGAGTTAAATCACTCGAGAATAAACCAAAGAATAATCTTCATTACAGAGCGCAACAGTGTGTGCTGAGTTTCAATGCGGCTATTATATTTATTTCTTAATTCGTGATAATAGCTAATAAATGAAAATCACTTTTACGTATGGGTAATAAACGTATATTGGTTAATTATCCGTTTTGTTGGAAAGAGGAATAAATTAGATCCAGGTTATAGTTCTGAATGATATCGGTCGTATCTGGTTTGTAGGTTTGTTTTTATTATGTTTATTGCCATACTTTATTCAGTTGGTTTATCACAATCATTAAGGTGATTAGACGATAAATTATCAGTTTCAACCAATGTGGCTGCTTCTTCTGCTGTTGATTTTACTGATCCTATCGACGGAAAGCTTGATATGGGGGAGTACCTCGCAGAAAACGCTTATGGCGTAGGTTTTCGTTACTTAATTGCTCGTCGCTATGGTATGAAAACAGGGATCGATTTAGCGTTTAGTGAAGAAGATACTGCGCTTTATTTCCAAGTTGAGATGGGAATATAAAACCCCAAAGTAAATAACAAAGCTTAAATTTGAGCTTAGTGAATATCAGAAATAAATAATGGATAGATCTATAGTTAAACCATCAAAACTAACCACGAAGGTGAAAAGATGATCAAATCAAAATTGAAAATGTTGGTAGCATTAACTGCATTGGCTTTTACGGCACAAGCGTTTGCGACTGATAAGTACAATACAGATATACCAACAAGCATAATGACTCCGGATGCCGTAAGTACGAGTATTGGAGAGCTGAATTTTACTGATGGTGCACCAACAACAGAAACCACTCAAAAGCTTTACGATAATTTAGATACCATCCGTTCAACAGAAGTTTTTTTAAATGCAATCCCAATGGCATCATTAGAAGCATTAAGAATGGGGCATGAAAGTATTGGAGTGAGTAAATCAAACCAAGTGGTGGTGTTTGATAAATTAATGGATTCGAACCCATTGTTTTTAACCGGAAATACAGACACAGTTTATGCGTCTGCATTTTTAGATCTTGAGCGCGATGGCCCTACAGTTATTGAAGTCCCTGCGGGCATGGGGCCAACAACGGTTAATGACGCTTTTTTCAGATTTGTTACTGACTTAGGTATTGTTGGGCCTGATAAAGGTAAAGGTGGAAAATATTTAATTCTTCCACCTGGTTATGAGGGGGAAGTTCCTGAAGGGTACTTTGTTTCCCAATCAACAAGTTATGTTAACTGGTTTATTGCTCGTGGGTTTTTAAAAGACGGTAAAACAGATGCGGCAGTAAATGCATATAAAAATGAGCTAAAAATTTACCCGTTAGCGCAGAAGAATCAGCCTCCTAAAATGGAATTTATCTCAGGAAGTGAAAAAGAGTTTAATACTATTCATGCGAATAATGAGCATTTTTTCGATGAGCTAAAAGTTGTGTTAGATAAAGAGCCTATTTCATTTATTGACCCTGAAATGCGCGGTTTAATGTCGAGTATTGGTCTGCAAAAAGGAAAGCCCTTTGCACCTGATGCACGTATGCAAAAGATCTTAAAAGACGGCGTAGCGATTGGTAATGCAACGGCAAGAGCTTTGATATTCCAACCTCGTGATAAAGGGGCTTATATCTACTCCGATCGTTTATGGAAAACTGCATTTATTGGGAAAGATTACCAGTGGTTAGTTGATAAAGGTGAGGGAGGGCGCAATCTGGATGCCCGTACTTATTTCTTTTATATGGCGACAGTAAATACGCCAGCAATGGCGTTAAAACTTATTGATAAAGGATCTCAATATGCCATTGTTGATAAGTCGAAAGGTGGAGATTACCTTGATGGTGGTAAAACCTACAAGCTGAATATTCCTGCGAACGTGCCTGCTAAAAATTTCTGGTCAGTGGTTGCTTATGATCCACAAACACGCTCTGAGCTACAAACAGGTCAAGCGTTGCCAAGTAAGAATAATCAGCGCGATAAGTTAATTGAAAATAAAGATGGTTCTGTTGATCTTTATTTTGGACCTAAAGCACCAAAAGGCAAAGAAGCGAACTGGGTCGAAACCGTCCCAGGCAAAGGGTGGTTTACTATTTTACGTTTATACGGACCGCAAGAGGCTTGGTATGATCACTCTTGGAAACCGGGTGATATTGAGTTAATTAAATAAGTGATTGTTACCATTTAATCATAGCCTCTGCTTGTTATTACTAATGAGCAGAGGCTTTTTTATATCTAATGACTTTCTAGGTTTTGAATCAGAAGCTTTTCAATATTTTTAATAATAGGATGCTGATAGTAAGCACGATGATATTGAATACCAACACTAAACGTCATCGCTTTATTATCGAGAGTTAAAGGTAGCTTACATACGTTTATTGGAAGTTTGTTTTTTAAAATATCAAAGCAAACAAAAGCGTATTGGCTTATTTCTACGCACTCAATAGCAGAAGAGACAGAAGAAACCGTGAGTTTTTGAGCAAGGTTTATTCCTGTTTGTTTACGTAGTCGTTCATAGTACGTATTGTCATCGAGGTTTCCCATCGAAACCCTTACAGTATCAAATTGAGCTAAATCAGAGAGACTAATTTGGGATGAACAAGCTAACGGGTGCTGCTTAGATACATACACAAATAAATCTAACTCCCCGAGTTTTCGCTCAATAATGCGTTCATTTAGTTGATTCGGGTAACCCGAGATTCCGATAGATAATGCGCCTGATTTAGGAAACTCTATTCCTTCTAAAGACCAATCAACAATAGATATTTTAGGATGCCAATCATCTTGGGTTAACCCTTGTAAAAGAGGAACAGTTAACAAGCTGCTTAGTGGATTTGCTAAATGAAAAACATATTCGATATTGGCATCTTTATTATTAAACGATTTAGCCGTTTGTTGTGCTTGCTCAAGCTGTTCTAAAGGAGCTTTGATAATGTTGATTAACTGAGTAGTAAAGAGTGTTGGTGCATAAAGCCCTTTATCAGCAATGAATAATTCATTATTAAAGAGTTCACGACACTCAGATAAATAACGATTAAAGGTTGCTCTGCTGATGTCTAATGTATGACAAACTTTAGCTAACGATTTTTGTTCATAGAGTGAATCAAGAAAACGATATAAATTTAAGTCTATGCTGCTTTTCATGTTCTAGCTTTCCTTGCCAATATTTTTTTCTAGTATGAATCTTTTATGACAGTTTGTCTTTTAGTCTTGATCTTTGCGTCTTTCAATTTATTATATATGGAAATGCATATATCCACATATAAGGTTGAGTATGTTACCTCATCAATTTTTCAAAATGCTATCAGATGAAACACGAATGCGTTGTTTATTGCTTATTGCTCGTGAAGGTCGCTTATGTGTAAACCAATTAACGGAAGCACTAGAAGAGAGTCAACCAAAGATCTCTCGTCATTTAGCTCAACTACGCCAATCCGGCGTATTGGTTGATACCCGTGAAGGTCAATGGGTGTATTACCAAGTCAGCTCTGATTTACCGGGTTGGCTAAACAAAATTATAGTAGGTTTGAAGCAATCCAATTGTTTACAGGCTGAGTATCAAAAAGACACTGATAAATTAAACGCAATGAAAGTATGTTGCTAAATTAAGGATTAAGACGATGACAATTAAAGTAGGTATTAATGGGTTTGGTCGTATTGGACGCTTGGCATTAAGAGCAGCATTCGATTGGCCTGAGTTAGAGTTTGTACAGATTAATGATGTTGCGGGTAATACACATACATTGGCACATTTACTTGAATTTGATTCTATTCAAGGTCGTTGGCACCATGAAGTGACAAGTAATGGAAGTGATATGATCATTGATGGTCAACCCCTTAAAACAACACAAGAAAAAGACATCGATGCGGTTGATTGGTCTGGTTGTGATGTGGTGATTGAAGCGACAGGAGTACATCGTAAGCGTGTATTTTTAGATAAATATTTAGCTCAAGGTGTTAAGCGTGTTGTAGTTTCAGCTCCAGTAAAAGAAGAAGGGGTAGCAAACATTGTCGTTGGTGTGAATGATGATATTTTTGATCCAGCGGTTCACCAAATCGTTACTGCGGCATCTTGTACAACAAACTGCTTAGCTCCAATTGTTAAAGTTATCAATAATGAGTTGGGAATTGAAAATGCGGCATTTACGACAATTCATGATTTGACCAACACACAAACTATTCTTGATGCACCTCATAAAGATCTTCGCCGTGCACGTGCGTGTGGCATGAGCTTAATCCCAACCACAACGGGTTCAGCTAAAGCGATTGTAGAAATTTTCCCTGAGCTAAAAGATAAAATTGATGGCCATGCTGTTCGAGTTCCTTTAGCGAATGCATCACTCACCGACATTATCTTTGAAGTAAAAAGAGATACCACAGTAGAAGAAGTAAATCAGTTATTAAAGGATGCGGCACAGGGTGATCTAAAAGGTATTTTAGGATACGAAGAGCGCCCATTAGTATCGATTGATTACAAAGGCGACCAACGCTCAACAATAGTCGATGGACCATCTACTATGCTTGTAGGTAAGCGTATGGTGAAAATTTACGCTTGGTATGACAATGAAATGGGCTACGCGACTCGTACTGCTGAGTTAGTTCGTAACGTTGGTTTAGCTTAATAGTAATGACATTGGTTTAAGGAATTTTAAATGACACATCCTACTTGGGAATTGCCTGTTACAGGCACTAATGGCGCATTAATTTTGACTCCGTGTCCGGGAACAAAAGGGGTTGAATTAACGGCTTCATTAGAGCAATTAAAAGCACAAGGTGTTGAAGCAATAGCAACAGCATTAAGCCAAGATGAATTAACAGAAAAAGGCGTAGGTGCTCTTGGTGAAGAAGTACAACGTCTAGGTATGAAGTGGTTTTATTTGCCAATTGAAGATGATTGCGCACCGGGTGATGAGTTTGCAGCACAATGGAAAGCAGCAACGCCTGAACTGCAGCAAGTATTAGAAAAGAATGGCAAGGTAGCAATGCATTGTATGGGTGGTTCAGGCCGAACAGGTTTGCTTGCTGGGCATTTGTTATTGGATTTAGGTTGGGATCTGGATGTGATTAAGCAACAGGTTCAGGCATTGCGTCCGGGTGCTTTTACTAAGTTAGTACAAATTGAATACATTGATGCTGTTGCTGGTAAGTAATGTGTTTTAGATAAGGTCTCAGAAAGCGATGTGCTTCTGAGATCTTTTTATTTAAACAGGTGATTTTTATGTTTTCTCAATTAAGTCACAGCGTACGTCAATACATGCTTGTGACGTTTAATTATTGGAATTTCACCATCACTGATGGCGCATTGCGTATGTTGGTGGTGCTCTATTTTCATGATTTGGGTTACACCACATTAGCCATCGCATCATTGTTTCTTTTCTATGAATTTTTTGGTGTGGTGACGAACTTTATTGGTGGGTGGCTTGGCGCAAGGCTTGGATTAAATAAAACCATGAATATTGGTTTATTAATGCAGGTTGGTGCGTTATTGATGCTTGCCCTGCCAAGTAGTTGGCTCACCATTCCTTGGGTGATGGCCGCTCAAGCGTTCTCGGGTATCGCTAAAGATCTGAATAAAATGAGTGCCAAAAGTGCGATCAAAACCCTTGTTCCAAGTGAACAAGAAGGGGCGCTTTATAAGTGGGTAGCCATACTCACGGGGTCTAAAAATGCACTTAAAGGTGCGGGCTTCTTCCTCGGTGGATTACTGTTAACGACGATTGGATTCCAATTTGCAGTTATCGCAATGGCGAGTGTGCTGTTTGTGGTCTTTGTGGGTAGCGTACTTTTGCTTGATGGTGATATGGGAAAAGCAAAATCAAAGCCTAAATTTACTCAACTGTTTTCAAAGTCAGAACAAATCAATACGCTTTCGGCCGCTCGTCTATTCTTGTTTGGTGCTCGAGATGTATGGTTCGTTGTCGCTTTACCTATTTACCTTGGTAGCGTGTTTAACTGGGATCATTCATTGGTTGGTGGCTTTTTAGCGTTATGGGTAATTGCGTATGGTTTTGTACAAGGCTTTGCTCCTAAAATTACCGGTAAAGCGGAAGGGAAAGTACCTGACGGCCGAGCTGCAATGTGGTGGGTGAGTTTATTAGCCTTGGTGACAGGGATTATTGCTTATAGTGTTCAAATAGAGTGGCAACCTGAATACGTCATCGTAATTGGCTTGTTGATTTTCGGTGGTATCTTTGCCGTAAACTCTTCACTTCACTCTTATCTGATTGTGAGTTATGCCAAGGGTGATGGCGTATCTATGGATGTAGGTTTCTATTATATGGCTAATGCCATGGGACGCTTAGTGGGTACTATTCTATCTGGTTGGGTCTTTCAAGTGGCAGGTTTTGCTGCGTGCCTATGGGTGTCGTTTGGGTTCTTATTACTTGCTGCCTTGATATCCATTAAGTTGCCAAAATCAAATTAATATGAATAGAACGCAGATAGCTGTGTATATTTAGCTTTTTTTTATTACAAAAAAAACCACCGATAAACGGTGGTTTTTTGTTTAATTTATTGCGAAATTAACGCAGTAAATTAAAAACCTTCCATGTTTTTAGCTTCAAGCTGTTGGAAGTATTTAACTGTTTTCACTTTCAGTTCTTGTGTTGATGGCTCATCACACACGATTACTGATTTAGGGTGAAGTTGAAGTGCAGATACAGTCCATAGGTGGTTTACAGAACCTTCAACAGCCGCTTGCAGAGCAAGACCTTTGTTGTGACCTGTAATTAGGATCATGATCTCTTCTGAATCAAGTAGAGTACCAACACCGATTGTTAGTGAGTACTCAGGAACAAGGTTCATGTCGCCACCGAAGAAGCGAGAGTTAGCAATACGAGTATCTTCAGTTAACGTTTTAATACGTGTACGAGAAGATAGAGATGATGCTGGTTCATTAAAAGCGATGTGACCGTCGTTACCAACGCCACCCATGAATAGGTTAATGCGGCCGTAAGACTTGATTTTGTCTTCGTAACGTTGACATTCCGCTTCGTGATCTTCTGCATTACCATTTAGTAGGTTGATATTTTCAGGTTGAATATCAATGTGGTTGAAGAAGTTTTCGTGCATGAATGTACGGTAAGATTCAGGGTGATCCGCTGGAAGACCAACGTATTCATCCATGTTGAACGTTACTACGTTCTTGAAGCTCACTTCGCCAGCTTTATGCAGTTCGATTAGCTTTTTGTAAGTATTAAGAGGTGTACCGCCAGTAGGTAGACCTAGAACAAATGGACGATCAGCGGTTGGGTTGAATGCATTGATACGGTTAACAATGTGTTGTGCAGACCATGCACCAACTTGTTCAGCGCGATTTAGCGGGATTAATCTCATTTGTATACCTCAAAAAAAACGTAAGTCGTAGAATCAAAAATCATTAATTCGCATTATAAAATAAGTTGTCACGTATCACCAATGATTTTGCTCAATAAAGAAACATTATTATTTAACATTGATCACGTTTGTACTTAAATGATCCATAAATGGATCGGCTTTCATAAAACCAGTTAAACGAGAATCAGATAAATATTCTCCGTTTGCATTCCAAAAATCGATGGTTGGTAGTCCAAGAACTTTAAGCTGCTGTAATAGCTCAATATCTGTTGGGCTATTTTTTGTTACGTCTGCTTGTAATAAAACAAACTCAGATAATACGGGTTCAACTTTCTCATTATGGAAGGTGTACTTTTCAAATTCTTTACAAGCCACACACCAGTCAGCATAAAAGTCGAGCATAACTGGTTTTCCTTGTGCTTTGGCTATCTCGAGTTCTTGGTTTAACTCATTAATATTAGTGATTTTTTTAAAGGTCACGGTTTGAATGTTTGTTGCTATTTCAGTATTACTTTTTCCTGAAATAGCATCAATTAGCGGAATGGCTGAACCAACAATACCTAAAATGGCAACAATACCAACAATACTGGTTTTCCATGATTGAGGCATGGTTGCTTTAACATGATATAGCCAACCAAATGCAGCAATACCTAATGCAGACCACACAAATGGAGTAACGTCATGTGGAAGAATTCGCTCTAATAAGAACACAGGAACGGCAAGTAAAATAAAACCGAATAATGTTTTTACATGCGTCATCCAAACTCCGGCTTTTGGTAGTAACTTATTGCCAAATACTGCCGCTAAGATCAGTGGAATACCCATACCAATAGCCAGTGCATAAAGAGCAATTGCCCCAGTGAGTAAGTCTCCGCTTTTTGCGACATAAAGTAGTGCGCCAGAAAGTGGGGCTGTTGTGCATGGTGAGCAAACTAAACCTGAGATAGCCCCCATGGCAAATACACCACCTAAGTTACCACCTTGCTGCTGATTACTGATGTCATTTAATTTAGTTTGTATGCTGTTTGGCAGTTGAATGGTGTAAGCACCAAACATAGAAAGCGCAAGCAATACAAATAGAATGCTTAATCCAATAAGTACATAAGGATGTTGTAATGCCGCTTGGAATTGAAGGCCAGCTGAAGCAACCACTAATCCAAGTAAGGTGTAAGTTAATGCCATGCCTTGAACATAAACAAAAGAGAGTTTAAATGCTTTACCATGAGATAGCTTACCACCACCTAAAACAATCCCCGTTAAGATAGGGTACATAGGCAGTACGCAAGGTGTAAACGCAAGACCAATACCTAATGCTAGAAATAAGAAAGGTGTCCACCAAGCATCACCTAAATTGGTCGCTAACTCTTGTTGTTGAGTTTGCGTTTTTGGTGTTTCAGGTGTTGGCTGAACTGCTGTTTTTATTCCAACCGGTGCATTTTCACTTTTGGCAACCACGTCTGTTTTTGCCACTTCATTTTGATAGCTACTTGGAGCGCTTAGCTCTGATAGTGGAATTTTACGAATTTCAGGTGGGTAGCAAAATCCAGCTTTTGCACAACCTTGGTATCGAACAATTAATTCTGCGTTATCACCAACTGAAACCAGTGGAACAGTAATAGTTAATGGCTCAGTGTAAATATTCACATCACCAAAAAACTCATCATTATGAGGGGTTCCATCTTCCATTACGAGATCAGCAATTTCGGCACCGTTCGCTTTTACTGAAATACGTTGTTGATACAGATAATAATCAGGTTTTACTTGCCAATCTAAATAAACACGATCGCCTTGTTGCATAAAATTGAAAGGAAAAGCCTCATTTACTGTCACAAAAGATGAATCTTGGCTTCCTTGAAGTTTGGTTAAATCAAACGCTGCATTGGCGTTAGGAACCAAGGTTGTGAACAAAAGAAAGAGAGATAAAAGGGCTGTTCGAAAGCGATATAAATGCGTCATGTGAAAATCTTTATAAAAATAGGTACGGGTATGACTATAAAAACGGTCAAGAGTTCGACAAGTATAGTATCAATTCACACGATTTTATATCTATCTCTTCTTGCTTATTATGAGAATAAATTGTCATTTGTTGCGGTTTCGGGATCCCTACGACACTATTTTTCTCATACTAAAACTATGCTTGTTTGGATGACAATTCAAAGAGGGTGTGGTGATGAAATACAAACATATTCTAGTTGCTCTGGATCTTTCAAAAGAAAGCCATTTATTGATTGATAGAGCAGTTTCATTAGCCGAACTTGTGGGGGCAAAAGTATCGTTTATTCATATTGATGGCACTCATGGAGAAATTTATCCAGAGTTAATTGATATTCAGGCTGAACCTGAACTGAAACCATTAAATGAACCTTCAAATAAGTGGCTTACTGAATTCCAGAAATATACGACATTTCCAATTGAGCATTTCTGGGTGGGTACTGGCGATTTGAGTAATAAGGTGAGTCTTGCTGTTACAGATACCGAAGTCGATCTTATTATTTGTGGTCATCACCATGATTTTCTGAGTAAGATTATTTCTTATTCTCGACCATTAATAAATCATTCACTTGTCGATATTTTAGTGGTTCCGATCTCTTCATAAAGACATAAAAAAATGGCAGCTTATTCAGCTGCCATTTGAGGGATATTATTGCAATTCACCTATTAAAGAATAATACCACCGAATGCAAAACCTAGAGCAACAGACGTTGCGATAGTTGCCACACCAGGGATAAAGAATGGGTGGTTAAATACTAGGTTACCGATACGAGTTGAACCTGTATCATCCATCTCAACCGCTGCAAGTAATGTAGGGTAAGTTGGAAGAACGAACAGTGCACTTACTGCAGCAAAAGAAGCAACTGCTGTGATTGGTGCAACACCGATAGCAAGAGCAGCAGGCATTAGAGCTGTTGTTGTTGCACCTTGAGAGTAAAGAAGCATTGAAGCAAAGAATAAAACAACCGCTAGCATCCAAGGGTATTGTTCAAGAATATGAGCAGAGAACTCTTTGATTTCGCCAATGTGAGAAGATACAAATGTATCACCTAACCAAGCAACACCAAGCACACATACACAAGCACTCATACCTGATTTAAATGTCGCTGCGTTAGCAATTTTAGACGCATCAATTTTAGTGAAAGTAACAATTGCCGCAGCTGCTGTTAGCATTAGAGCCATGATAGCTTCGTTACGACCAATGGTTGGGTGTTCAATTAGACCAACACTACCACTGATCATTGTTGCATAAGCCACAACAGCAATGATTGCCGCACAGAAGATGTAAACAGATGCTTTTGCAGTTGGTAAGATTTCGCGCTTACCTGTGCCATTCATCTTAATTAGGCCTTTTTGAAGGCGATCTTGATAAACTACATCGTCTTTTAGTTCACAACCTAGGAAGTTAGCAACAAAAGCACCAACCATACATGCAAGGAATGTTGAAGGAATACATACTGCTAATAGCGTTAAGTAATCCACACCTAGAGGCTCAAGAATACCAGAGAAGAAAACAACCGCCGCTGAAATAGGAGACGCTGTGATTGCAATTTGAGATGCAACAACGGCGATAGAAAGTGGGCGAGATGGACGAACACCTTGTTCTTTCGCTACTTCAGCAATAACAGGAAGTGTAGAGAAAGCGGTGTGGCCAGTACCTGCTAGCATCGTCATGAAATAAGTCACGATAGGTGCGTAGAAAGTAATGCGTTTTGGATTCTTACGTAAGAATTTTTCTGCTAGATCAACCAACCAGTCCATACCACCTGCAACTTGCATTGCAGCGATAGCAGTAATAACAGACATGATAATTAGGATAACATCAATAGGAATAGAACCTGCGTCCAGACCTAAAATCATGGTCAGAACTAGCACACCGGCACCACCCGCAAAACCAATACCAATACCACCGATGCGCGCACCTAAATAGATGAACAGCAGTACTACAAAAAGTTGTACAGCAATCATATGAAACTCCACTTTTTAATATTTAAATAATTATTCCTATTTGAACTAGGTAGCTATATATAGCAATTAGGAAAAAATATGAATAATTACTTTGAGTATTTTATAAATAAGAAATTACAAATAAAAAAAGCGAGCCCCTGAGAGCTCGCTGTTTACCGTTAAGAATTAATCGTAACGTTTTGCTTTGTATTCTGGGTGCATCAGGTTCTCAACAGAGAAGATGTCATCTAGTTGCTCTTCAGTCAGTAGACCGCGCTCTAGAACTACTTCACGAACACTCTTACCAGTTTCAGCACAAATCTTACCAACAATGTCACCTTCGTGGTGGCCAATGAATGGGTTTAGGTAAGTTACTATACCGATAGAGTTAAATACGTGAGCTTCACATACTTCTTTGTTTACAGTGATACCATCAATACACTTATCGCGTAGGTTTACACATGCATTACGTAGGATATCGATTGATTCAAACAGAGCTTGACCAATAACAGGTTCCATTACGTTTAGTTGTAATTGACCCGCTTCAGCTGCGAAAGTAACAGTAGTATCGTTACCGATTACTTTGAAACATACTTGGTTAACTACTTCTGGGATTACTGGGTTAACTTTTGCAGGCATGATTGAAGAACCAGCTTGAAGCTCTGGAAGGTTCAATTCATTTAGACCAGCACGAGGACCAGAAGAAAGAAGACGTAAGTCATTACAGATCTTAGACATCTTAACCGCAGTACGTTTTAGCGCACCGTGGATCATTACGTAAGCACCACAGTCAGATGTTGCTTCGATTAAGTCTTCAGCTGCAACACATGGTAGACCAGTTACTTCTGATAGGTGTTTAACTGCTGCTTCTTGGTAACCAGTTGCTGCGTTTAAGCCAGTACCGATTGCTGTAGCACCAATGTTCACTTCTAATAGAAGTTGTGCTGTGTAGTGAAGGTTTTTCACTTCTTCTTGAAGTAATACACCCCAAGCGTGGAACTCTTGACCAACAGTCATTGGAACTGCATCTTGAAGTTGAGTACGACCCATTTTCAGGATGTTACGGAATTCTTGATCTTTAAGATCGAATGCACCTTTTAGGTATTCAATCGCTTCGATCAGTTTCATCATGCTGTTGTATACCGCAATACGGAAACCTGTAGGGTATGCACAGTTAGTTGATTGAGATTTGTTTACATGATCGTTAGGGTTAACGATGTCGTATTCGCCTTTTTGTTTGCCCATTAGTTCAAGAGCAACGTTAGCGATAACTTCGTTAGCGTTCATGTTAACAGAAGTACCAGCACCACCTTGGAAAACATCAGATGGGAATTGATCCATACACTTACCTGTTTCAAGGATAAGGTCACATGCTTTAATGATGTATTCACCAACTTGTGAAGGAATAGCGCCCAATTCTTTGTTCGCTAGTGCCGCCGCTTTTTTAGTGTAGATCATGCCGCGTACAAATTCTGGAACATCAGAAATTGTTACATTAGAGATATTGAAGTTTTCGATAGCACGAAGAGTGTGAATACCGTAGTAAGCTTCAGCAGGAACGTGACGTTCACCTAGTAAATCTTCTTCAATACGAGTTGCCGCAGTATTATTTTTATCTAAATCAAGCATCTGAGTCATAGTAAGCCTTTAAGGTTCTATATTTTAATAATTGGATTCTTTCCAAGTGATCATATCTGCGAGTAGAGTCCGTTCGTCAGAGTTGATCAATATCGTACCTGATGCCTTGTTTTAATGTCATCATACACCTCTTTAGTGGTAAAAGTGTTAACTTGATCACTTTTTAAGTCTAGTTTTTGCAAAATATTTCAAATTGCGATAATGCTCTCACTAGTTGTTAATATATTTACTTTATAGGTTATATAACTGCTACTCGAGTTAACGACTTTGATGTCTGTTTACACTCTTTTACAGTCTTTTTTGTTGAAAAAGTGGCCGGTGTGCCTCATTTAACAAATTAGAGAGAGAAAAAAACGTTTGAAGTATTTGCCTGCTACACTAAGTAGATTAAATAAAGCGTTCAAATAGTCTTAAATCCGTTAGAGGTGAACCGTGTTTCCTATTTTATTAGTGATGTTTATATTTGTGCCTATCATTGAGATTGCGCTGTTTGTGCAAGTCGGAGGAATGCTAGGAATGTGGCCAACCATAGCTCTCGTTCTTATTACTGCTTTTGTTGGAGCATCATTAGTGCGTAGTCAAGGGATTCAAACCCTAATGTCTGTGCAATCAAAATTGCAGCAGGGTGAATTACCTGCGCAGCAAATTGTTGAAGGGGTTATGCTAGCGGTTGCTGGTGTATTACTGCTAACTCCTGGTTTTATGACAGATACGTTAGGTATGTTGGTACTATTACCGGCTCCAAGAGCTTATTTAGCTAAACAACTAATGAGTCGAGTTAAAGTGAATAATATGGGGGCGTCTCAAGGAGGCTTTCATGCAGGATTTGGCGGTGGCTTTGATCAAAATGGCCCGTTTAATCAAGGTAATCCATTTGACCATTCACGTCAGGATGACCAACAAGGGGATGTCTTCGAGGGTGAGTTCCAACGTAAAGAAGATGATCCGAATAAAACCTTAAAATAGTTATCGAATTAAATAAAAAAGCCGCATTATGAATGAACATAATGCGGCTTTTTAGTATTTCATAATTAGCGTCTTAACCAAGAACGTGGGTTTTGTGCTTTACTGTTACGACGGATCTCAAAGTAAAGCGAAGGTCTGTCTTGACCGCCACTGTCACCAACAACCGCAATGGTTTCTCCCGCTCGAACTTTATCGCCTTCTTTTTTCATTAGGCTTTGGTTGTAGCCATAAAGCGTCATATCACCTTTACCGTGATCGATTAACACCATTAAGCCATAACCACGTAGCCAATCAGCAAAAACAACTTTACCAGAATAAACCGCTTTTACGGGGGTTCCGTAATCACCAGCGAGTACCATACCTTTCCAAGTTAATTGGCCTGTTTGTTTAGTGCCAAAACTGTGTAATGTTTTTGGATTGCTAATCGGCCAAGGTAGACGACCTTTTTGTCGGCCAATGCCGTCCATTGGTACATTATTTTTCGCTTTTGCCTTAGCAATAGCTGTTTTTAAGCGTTTTTCATTTTGTTGAAGTTCGCTTAGGTAACTGTTTTCGTTAGAAATTCGTTTTCTGATACTTGAAACGGTTTTCTTACGTTTATTTTGGGAAGTTTGAAGTGTGACTTTCTCTTTCTTGTATTGAGCAAGAAGTTCATTTTGACGCTGTTGCTTTTTAAGTAAATCAGCTTCTTTTTCTTCAAGCTGCATATTGGTGAACTCTAATTGAGAAATTGCACCAACACGAGCTTCAGATATGCGTTGAGCGTATTGAGTCATGCGATCCATTTTCGTCACATCGTCACCACTAAGCACATTTGATAGCTGATTATTTCGACTGGTTAAGTAATAGTTTACTAACAGGTCTTTTAATATTTCAGTCTGTCCAATCTGTTGTTGTGTCAATTCAGATTGCTGTTGCTTAAGGCTACTAATAGAGCTTTTTAATGTCGTTAACTCTTGTTCAGCATTACGTATTTTTTTCGATGCGTTTGCTATCGAAACTTCATGCTTTTTAAGACTATTCTGAAGGCTAGAGAGTTCTTTTTTCTGTTTGTTTAGTACAGAGCTCTGGCGAGATATTTCTTGTTTCATTCCTTTTAATTCAGCATCACTTGCGTGAGCCAAGATCGGAGAAGAAAACGCCAGGCACACTAACGCTGTCGTAGCCAATCGACGACAAGAGAAAGAATTGTTTAAAAGGGATATGTTCATCGCTGCATTATTTCAGATCGAGTGGGTTCTGACTAGACAGAGTTTAACTTTGGTCTCAATTGTAAAACCAATATCACAGCATTTTCTTTGTATTCGCGAGTTTTTTTATCCTTGCTAGTTTCAGAACAAACCCTAGGGTATACTTTCGCTTCAAATTTAGAGCCTATGGTAACCGAGCCTATTTGTGGTATTGAGTTATCTAAAACATCAGAGATAAAGAATATGGAAACCTCGATCATTGATTTTGTAAGCAACAACATGATTTTAGCTGTTGTGTGGATTGGTATTGTTGTCGCGTTAATTCAAAACGTAGTAAAACAAAAAACAGCAGGTTACCAAGAAGTAGACCCTGCACAAGCAACAACACTAATGAACCGTGAAGATGCGATTGTTTTAGATATTCGCTCTAAAGATGAGTTTAAATCTGGTCATATTACGGATGCACGTCACATTTTACCAAGTGACATTAAAGCAGGTAACTTGTCTGGTCTTGAAAACTCAAAAACAACCCCAATTATTGTGGTATGTAAAACAGGTCAGACGGCTCAAGCAGCGGCAAATGATTTGCATAAAGCTGGTTTTGAGCAAGTTAAATTACTTAAGAATGGCCTAATCTCTTGGAATGAAGCTAACTTACCGTTAGTTAAAGGCAAAAAATAATTGCCGCTTTCCTAAGCAATTGATTCATTTTGATGTGATATCTGGCTCATTTTTTAGATATCACGAATGCAGAGTAAGGTGACATCGTTATTCTGCATTCATTCTACATATTACATAAAGGACTTTTCCCATGGCTGAAGCAGCACAAGCGCAACAACAAAACTTCGCAATTCAACGTATTTTCCTAAAAGACGTATCTTTTGAAGCGCCAAACTCACCAACAATGTTCCAAAAAGAGTGGAATCCAGATGTTAAACTGGATCTTGATACTCAAAGTCGTGAACTAGGTGAAGGCGTTTATGAAGTGGTTCTACGTTTAACTGTTACAGTTAAGAACGAAGAAGAGACAGCATTCCTTTGTGAAGTTCAACAAGGCGGTATCTTTACTGCTGGTCAAATGGAAGAAGCTCAACTAGCTCATTGTCTAGGTGCATTCTGTCCGAACATTCTGTTCCCATACGCTCGTGAAACTATCTCTAGCCTAGTAGTTAAAGGTACTTTCCCACAACTAAACCTTGCACCAGTTAACTTTGACGCATTGTTTATGAACTACCTACAAAGCCAAGCTCAAGAAAACGCAGCTGCGCCTTCTGAAGCATAATAATGAATAGCCTTGCGCTATTGATTAATTTGTAGAGAATAAATGCACTTTTTTATCTAATATGGTTTCTATACGCTTTATAGTTTCTGTATTTTGGTAGAAAGTGCATTTTGCTTTTAATATAACTGTATCTCTTGATACTTGTTTTGGATGGTCACAATGACAACACAAACTGATTACTCTGATATTTCAATGACCGTACTTGGTGCTGGTTCATACGGAACGTCTCTGGCTATTTCTCTTGCTCGTAATGGCGCAAAAGTGATTTTATGGGGCCATGAAGAAGCACATATGAATCGTCTTGAAGCCGATCGCGCAAATGAAGAGTTTTTACCTGGTGTTGCTTTTCCACCATCATTAATCATGTCGACTGATCTTGAAAAATCAGTTCAAGCGAGTCGTGATTTACTTGTTGTGGTTCCAAGTCATGTGTTTGGTTTGGTTCTTGGTAATGTAAAACCATTCTTACGTGACGATTCACGTATCTGTTGGGCGACAAAAGGGCTTGAGCCTGAAACAGGTCGTTTATTAAAAGAAGTGGCAGTTGAGGCATTAGGTGAATCGCATTCACTGGCTGTGCTTTCTGGACCTACTTTTGCTAAAGAACTTGCTTCTGGTATGCCAACGGCGATCGCTGTTGCGTCTCCTGATCAAGAGTTTGTTAAAGACCTACAAGAAAAAATCCACTGCTCTAAAACATTCCGTGTTTATGCAAATAATGACTTTACGGGAATGCAATTAGGTGGTGCGGTGAAAAACGTAATCGCTATTGGTGCGGGTATGTCTGATGGTATTGGTTTTGGTGCTAATGCTCGTACGGCATTAATCACTCGTGGTTTAGCTGAAATGACTCGATTAGGTGTGGCTTTAGGTGCTGAAGCTGAAACTTTCATGGGCATGGCAGGTTTAGGTGACTTAGTATTAACTTGTACTGATAACCAGTCTCGTAACCGTCGTTTTGGTTTGGCTTTAGGTCAAGGTGGCGATGTAGACAGTGCTCAAGAAGAAATTGGCCAAGTGGTTGAAGGTTATCGCAATACCAAAGAAGTCTGGCTGCTTGCAAATCGTATGGGTGTTGAAATGCCTATAGTTGAGCAAATTTATCAAGTATTGTATCAAGGAAAAGATGCAAGAGTTGCAGCGCAGGATTTATTAGCGCGAGACAAAAAATCAGAATCGTAATTCAAGGATGGTATTAAGATGAATGAATGTAAGAAACACAAAGTATGGGAATGTATTGTTCGAGAAGCGCGTGAGCAATCAGAACAAGAACCCATGCTTGCAAGCTTTTATCATGCAACCATCATTAAACATGAAAATTTAGCGGCAGCATTAAGTTATATTTTAGCGAATAAATTGGCTACGGCTTCAATGCCAGCTATGGCGGTTCGTGAGGTTGTTGAAGAGGCGTTTGCTTCTGATCCAACGATCACTGATGCTGCGGCATGCGATATTTGTGCAACCGTGACTCGAGACCCTGCGGTTTCTATGTACTCAATGCCTTTATTGTATTTAAAAGGTTATCACGCACTGCAAGGCTACCGTGTATCAAATTGGTTATGGAAACAAGGTCGTGTTGCATTAGCAACGTACCTACAAAATGAAATTTCAGTTGCTTGTCAGGTGGATGTTCACCCAGCAGCCACAATCGGTAAAGGGATCATGTTTGACCATGCTACGGGTATCGTTATTGGTGAAACCGCGGTAGTTGAAAACGACGTTTCTATTTTGCAGGACGTGACACTTGGTGGTACAGGTAAAGAGTGTGGCGATCGTCATCCTAAGATCCGTGAAGGGGTTATGATCGGTGCTGGTGCGAAGATCTTAGGCAACATTGAAGTTGGTGTTGGTGCTAAGATTGGTTCATGTTCTGTAGTATTGCAGGCGGTTCCACCTCATACGACGGTTGCGGGTGTTCCTGCAAAAATTGTTGGGCGTCCGAGCTCTGAAATGCCATCTCTTGATATGGACCAACAGTTTAATGGTAAGTCTCAAACCTTTGTTGCTGGTGATGGGATTTAATAAAACCTCATTATGTATATAAAAATAGCCACTAGAGAGTGGCTATTTTTGTATCTAGGGGTTCATATTGATAGGGGATTATAATCCGCCTTCAAATCCCATTTGACGCCATGCTTCGAATACAATGATCGCAACAGAGTTAGATAAGTTTAAGCTGCGACTATCTGGCATCATTGGAATGCGAACACGTTGTTCCATTGGTAAACCATCAATTAAATCAGCGGGCAGTCCACGAGTTTCAGGACCAAATAACAACACATCACCTTTCTGGTAGCTTGGTGTTGTGTGGTGACCAGTTGTCTTCGTTGTACAAGCAAAAATACGATGTTCTACATCACTATCATTGGCTAAATATTCAAGAAACGCGGCGTAGTTTTTGTGGCGTTTTACGTGTGCTAAATCGTGGTAGTCTAAACCTGCGCGACGTAATTTCTTCTCTTCTAAATCAAAACCCAGTGGTTCAATCAAATGTAGGTTTGCACCACAGTTAGCAGATAATCGGATAATGTTGCCCGTATTTGGGGCAATTTCAGGTTCGTATAGCGCAATATCAAACATAATGAACTCTTGAATAAACGGAAATTAAAAGCAGTATATCTAAACTCACCCAAATAACACATGACTTATATCGAGATTAATTCTGTTTGATATAGGCCATGTGTGATTGGTTTGAAGAACTTATTCTATTGGCAGTGTTATTGTCATTCGTAATCCACCTAATGGACTTCGGCTCGCAATAATTGTCCCATTGTGTTGATAAATGGCACTTTCAGTAATGGCTAAACCAAGACCGGTTCCGCCGCTGCTTCGATCACGAGCGGTTGATACTCGATAGAAAGGTTTAAAGATATCTTGTAGTTCATCTTCAGGTACGCCTTCGCCATTATCATCAACAATGATAGTGAGAATTTTACCTGTGTCATTAATGTTCACCGTGACTACATCGTTACCGTATTTAATGGCATTACGTATTACGTTCTCTACTGCGCTCATTAATAGATTCGGATTCCCAAAAATAGGGGTTTCTTTTAAATCAGAGTAAGTCAGCACTTTATTTGAATTTTCTGCCTCAAATTTGGCGTCTTCTAAAATATCAAACCATAATGAGTAAGCATCGGTTCTCTCTCGCTCTTGATGACTATTTACTTGAATACGAGAAAGCTCTAATAACTCAGATATCATTTGTTCTAAGCGATCTGCTTCCATATCTATTCGAGATAACTCTGCGCTTTCCCCTTGTTTACGAGTAGCAAGAGCCGTAGCCATTCTTAGACGAGTTAACGGGGAGCGCAATTCATGTGAAATATCAGAAAGTAAACGTTGTTGACCTGAGATCATGGTATTTAACGAACCAACCATTTGGTTAAAGCTTTGTCCGGTTTTTCTAAATTCTCTAGGGCCTTTTTCAAGATCTTTATCTTTTTCAAATTGACCTTTAGCAACTCGTTCAGCTGCTTTCTGTAAACGTCTTGCCGGTTGACTTAATGCCCAAGCGAGCCAAAGCAAAAAAGGCGTACTAACGAGCATGGTCACTAAGAGTAATTGTCCCGGCTTATCTAATATTCTAAGAATAAATGGTGGTGGCTTTTTCCAATATCGTCCCACATACATATACACGGTTTCGTGGGCGATAACGATATCAAAAGGCCCTGCCATCATGGTTTTCCCATAAAGTTTTTGTTGAGGAAGGTCAGGGTTATCCGATAGCGTTAAAAAGTTAAGTAAGGCTTTTTTTCTTCCTCGTAGTTCTTTTGGCTTATCTAAAATTTCACCTGTTGGGGTGGTGAAAAATAGATCAAGATTTTCATCGTGTCGATGCGCTCGGTGACTGATCTCTTTCAACGTCTTTTTCAAATTGTCACGCTCAGAGTACTTTCCTGTAATGTAAGCGGCAATTTGAGTCATTTTAGTTAGATGCTCAGCTGCAATATTGTGACGAGAACGAGGGTCAAAGTTGGGGCCAATAACAACCCCAATAAGAACCAATAGTAAGGTTAACCAAAAAATGGCAAAGATCCGGCCATATAAGCTGGATAAAAGAGGGAAGCGAGTATTTACCTTAAACACCGATTACTCCTCTACAAACAAATAGCCGCGGCCTCGTAATGTTTTAATTCGAGGTTTTCCTTCTGATAATGGCGGTAATTTTTTACGTAAATTAGACACGTGCATATCAATAGCACGATCAAATGGTGCAAGGCGTTTACCTAGTACTTCTAAGCTGAGTTCTTCTTTAGATATGATTTCACCTGGTTTTTGGATGAATTGGGATAATAGACCGAATTCTGTTCCTGTTAGCTCCATCATTTCACCATTACGATAAGCTTCTTGTTTACCAATAAAGAGTTCAATATCTTGGTATTTGATACTACTGCTATTACTCTCTTTTGTTTTGCCTTGAGTACGTCGTAAGATGGCACGAATTCGAGCCAGTAATTCTCTGTCGCTAAATGGCTTTGGTAAGTAATCATCTGCACCAAGCTCAAGACCAATCACACGATCAATCTCTTCGCCTTTAGCTGTGAGCATAAGAACGGGCGTTTCATTTGTCTCGCGTAATTTACGGAGCATATCCATGCCATTCATTTTAGGCATCATGATATCAAGCAAAATAAGGTCAAGATCATCGGTTATGGCAGCTAAACCTTCAATACCATTATTAGCTTCTATTACGTTATAGCCTTCTAAACTTAAGATATCTTTTAACAGAGCTGTCAGTTCAATATCATCATCAACTAATAAAATCTTTGCCATTCTTATCTACTCGCTTTCTTACCAACCATTTGGTAATGATAGTATCGCCAAATAAACGAAGGAATACCAACCTTCAAAATAACCTTTACGTTGCTTTACGCTCAAAATACACTCATTTACGTTGACTGAGCTATTCTTACCTCATACCAAACAACGCAGAGTTGTTGTACCCATACAATAAGATTTCTTCAACGGAGATAATACAATGAACATGATGAAAAAAATGGTTTTAGGCGCAGTTGTTCTTCCTCTTTCTTTTGCTTCAGCATCGGCGTTTGCTTTTGGTGGTGGTCATCATGAGGGGGGAATGAAAGGTGAAGGGATGCACGGTGGTAAGTGCATGATGAAAGCTAATAAAAAAGCATTTAAAGATCTTGATCTAACCGATGAGCAGAAAGCAAAATTTGAAAAAATGCGTGACGAGCGTAAAGCTGAATATAAAGCGAAAAGAGGTGAGCATCGTCAACCAACTGCTGAAATGAAAGCCGATCACCAAGCTATGCAGGACTTAATCTTAGCGGATAATTTTGATGAGCAAGCGGTACGTGATTTAGCTGAAAAAATGTCACAACGTCAGATCGATCGTCGTGTAGAAATGATGAAAAAACGTCACGAAATGATGAACATTTTAACGCCTGAGCAAAAAGTGGAATTTAAAGCAAATCAAGACAAATATATTGCTGATTGCGCACATTAATTCGCTTTAGTCGAATAAAAATAAAACGAGTCCTTATGAAAGTAAGGGCTCGTTTTTTTGTTTATGCCAATATTGTTGTAAATATATTAAAAAATGGAATTACGATTTTGAGATTAAATCTTTATACTAGGGATTGATTTTTAAGCAATGGAAAAAACATGACTCAGAAATACGCCTCTTTAGTAACGATGGCTGCATGGCTTGCAACCATAGTGGCAACGGTTTTAATGTTATTTAAATTAGGAACTTGGTGGGTAACGGGTTCGGTGAGCTTACTGGCTTCCCTCGTTGATTCATTGCTTGATATGGGCGCATCTATTACTAATTTATTGGTTGTTCGCTATGCACTTCAGCCACCAGATGAAGAACATCGATTTGGACATGGTAAGGCTGAATCGCTCGCTGCATTGGCTCAAGCTATGTTTATTTCTGGTTCTGCCTGTTTCTTATTACTTAATGGCGTTGAGCGCTTTTTCCGTCCTCAAGATGTGATTGCACCTGAATTAGGTGTTTATGTGAGTGGCTTCGCTATTGTGTTAACTCTTGGTCTTGTAATGGTTCAGCAGTGGGTCGTTAAACAAACGGGAAGCCAAGCGATTGCCGCCGACTCTCTGCATTATAAAACGGATTTATTTATGAATGCGGCTATTATGTTGGCATTGGCATTGAGCTGGTACGGTTGGCATCAAGCCGATGCTATTTTTGCTTTAGTGATTGGGGCGTATATATTAGTAAGTGCCTTTAAAATGGCTTATGAAGCGATTCAATTATTACTTGATAGACAATTACCAGTAGAAGAGTTAGAGCAAATAAGAGAAGCGTGTTGTCGAGTTGAAGGAGTTAAGGGGATTCATGATTTACGTACTCGTTTAGCTGGCCCAACTCGATTTATTCAACTACATTTAGAGCTGCCGGATCAAATGCCTTTAGTTCAAGCGCATAAGATTGCAGATGCGGTGGAAGATGAGCTTTTATCTGTATTCCCACATTCTGATATTATAATTCATCAAGACCCATTATCAGTTGTGCTAGACTCAGACAGAGAGCAACAACAGTTTAGCTAAGTGTTTGGTAGTATTATTAGCGTTTTTTGTTTTTTGGTAACAGAAAAATAAAATTGTCATGATTGATTCTGATGTGAATCAACGAACTTTTTCAGTAAACTGGTAATACTCTTACATAAGAAAAAAAATTACAGATTATTAATGGTGAGCAGATTAGGGAGTTTGCTTGCTGTGTTCAAAATTGAAATTGAAATTCCCAACCATATTTAGAGGGTAACCATGGTCAAGAAGATTGGTGTTTTAACAAGTGGTGGCGATGCGCCGGGTATGAATGCGGCAGTTCGTGGTGTTGTTCGTACAGCATTGACGGAAGGCCTAGAAGTATTTGGTATTCATGATGGCTACTTAGGTCTTGTTGAAGATCGTATCGAAAAATTAGAGCGTCACAGCGTATCTGATATGATCAACCGCGGCGGTACATTCTTAGGTTCAGCACGTTTTCCTGAGTTTAAAGAAGTAGCTGTTCGTGAAAAAGCGATCGAAAACCTTAAGAAACACGACATTGATGCGCTAATCGTTATCGGTGGTGACGGTTCTTACATGGGGGCGAAGAAATTAACTGAAATGGGTTACCCATGTATCGGTCTTCCTGGCACAATCGATAATGATATCGCGGGTACTGACTACACAATTGGTTACCTAACAGCATTAAACACTGTTATTGATGCAATTGACCGTCTACGTGACACGTCTTCTTCTCACCAACGTATTTCTATTGTAGAAGTTATGGGTCGTCACTGTGGTGACTTAACTCTTATGTCTGCAATTGCTGGTGGTTGTGAGTACGTTATTACTCCTGAAACAGGTTTAAACAAAGAAGCTCTGATTCAAAATATCCAAGATGGTATTGCGAAAGGTAAAAAACACGCAATCATCGCGATCACTGAGCTGATGACTGATGTTAACCAACTTGCAAAAGAAATCGAGGCTGAAACTGGTCGTGAAACTCGCGCAACGGTTCTTGGTCATATTCAACGTGGTGGTCAACCTGGTGCATTCGACCGTATCCTAGCTTCTCGTATGGGTAACTACGGTGTTAAATTGCTGATTGATGGTCACGGTGGCCGTTGTGTTGGTATTCAAAATGAGCAACTTGTTCACCACGATATCATCGATGCAATTGAAAACATGCGTCGTCCAGAAAAACTTGAGCTATACAAAGTAGCTGAAGAGTTATTCTAATTTAGAATTGAATTCTAGATACAAAAAACCGAAGCGAGTGCTTCGGTTTTTTTATGCCTGTAATTATTCCAAATATAAGTCGAGAGGAGTTTTGCTTTTTCTACCACCAATCTCTCTAGCTAATGTAGGAACAAGATAACCAGATACATTTTCTATCAACTCACCCATTAATTGTTTGGCTTTTTCGTCAGAAACAAAGAAATGAGCGGCCCCTTGGACTTTATCTAATACATGAAGGTAATAAGGCAAAATACCCGCATCAAATAATGCTTCACTTAATTGAGTTAATGTATCTGCATTATCATTAACGCCTTTTAATAACACGCTTTGATTTAATAGAGTGACATGAGCAAGTTTCAGCTTTTGCATACTACTAATAAGGGCTTGATTAATTTCATTAGCATGGTTGATATGAGTCACTAGAATAATTTGTAAGCGTGTTTTTTTAAATAGCTGACACAGTGTATCAGTAATACGGTTTGGTATTACTACTGGCAAACGAGAGTGGATGCGAAGGCGCTTGATGTGCGGAATCGCTTCAATATGTTCAATTAACCATTGAAGCTCATGATCTTTTGCCATTAATGGGTCACCGCCAGAGAAAATAACTTCATTTATTTCTGGGTGGTTGGCGATGTAATCAATGGATTCTTGCCAAACGGTTTTGCTGCCTTTATTGTCTTGATATGGAAAGTGACGACGGAAGCAATAACGACAATTAACAGCACAACCTCCTTTTACAATCAGTAGAACTCGGTTTTTGTATTTATGCAATAATCCTGGTTGATCGTTGTCTTGTTCTTCTAAAGGATCGTTCGAATATCCCTCATGTACCTCGAATTCTTGATCTAAAGGCAATACTTGGCGTAATAAAGGATCAAAAGGGTTGCCAAATTCCATTCTATCGACAAAACTTGTCGGCACACGTAACGCAAATAACTTTTTCGCTTCCAATCCTTTTTCCCACGGAGCGCTATCAATACCTAGTGTTGAAAGTAGTTGATGAGGGTTAGAGATCGCATTCGCTAGTTCTTTGAGCCAGTTTTGCTCAACAGGAGCGTCATTTCGGGTTATTATGTGTGACATTATTTATAACTCAACGATGTTAAGAGGAAATCATGGCGTCAGTAAGTACCAATGAATTCAAAGGCGGTTTGAAATTTATGTTAGATAATGAGCCATGCTCAATTATCGAAAACGAATATGTTAAGCCAGGTAAAGGTCAAGCATTCAACCGTGTAAAACTTCGTCGATTGCTTTCTGGTAAAACACTAGAAAAAACATTTAAATCAGGTGAAAGTTTTGAGCTAGCTGATGTAGTAGATGTTGATCTTGACTACCTATACAGCGATGGTGAATTCTATCACTTCATGAATAGCGTAAGCTTTGAGCAAATCGCAGCTGATGTTAAAGCTGTTGGTGATGCTGCTAAATGGCTAGTAGAAAACGATACTTGTACACTGACTCTTTGGAATGATAATCCAATTACAGTGACACCACCAAACTTTGTTGAACTTGAAGTAACTGAAACAGACCCAGGTCTAAAAGGCGATACTCAAGGTACTGGCGGTAAACCAGCAACATTATCTACTGGTGCAGTAGTTCGTGTTCCACTATTCATCGCTATTGGTGAAGTAGTTAAAGTTGATACACGTACTGGTGAATATGTTGGTCGTGTGAAGTAATTTCGATTTATATCGAGAATAACTTTATATAAAAGGTCACTTCGGTGGCCTTTTTTATTGCTTATTTATAAATAGCAGATACAAAAAAGGTTGGCATAAAGCCAACCTTTTTCAGTATCTAGATGATGATTAGATCATGAAGATAAACACAACAGATAATACAGTTGCTAGAGCAGCCGCTGCGTAACATGCGATTTTACCCGCAGTACCTGTGTGGAATTTTAGGTCATGCATACCGTGGTGCAGACGGTGCATCGCATGCCACATTGGCATAGAGATAGAACCGATAACAAATAATGCACCAATGATGCTAGTAACAAAACCAGCAACACGTAGGTAGTTCATTGACTCAGGACCGATCACACCTAGTGGAACTAAGATACCAAGAACTAAGATAGTTACTGGTGTTAGCATTGCAAACCAAGTGCCGCCAGCACCAAATAAGCCCCACCATACTGGTTCGTCAGAACGCTTTGGATTACGATTTACCACAATAATTCTCCTTAAACGATAACCAGTACAAGTAATGTGATTGCAGCAACTGCTGCCCATTGTGCAAGAACAACCACTTTCTTATCCAGTGTTTTACCACCAAGACGAATCGGCATTACTTGCGGCATCATGCTAAAGAATGTTTGAGCATGGAATAAGCTACCAGCTAAAGCAACAATGTTCAGAGCAACCACAATAGGGTTTGCCATGAAATCTAACCAAGAAGCCCAAGCTAGTGGACCCTTAACTAAGCTACCTAGACCAACAAGCAGACAGATAGTAAAGAAAATTAGTGGTAGAACCGTTGCTTCACGAACCATGTAGAAGCGGTAGAAAGGGTGATCTTTCCACCAAGTACGTGTCATTTCGCGAACGTAAGGTTTACGATTGCTCATCCTTATGCCTCCTGAGGTTTAAGCATTGCGATAACAAAGTCTTGAGACGATGCGATCTTTCCTTGGTTTACAGCTGCTGCTGGGTCAACGTGTTTTGGACACACTTCAGAACAGTAACCAACAAATGTACAGCCCCATGCGCCGTTGTCACCATTGATTAGCTTCATACGCTCAGCAGAACCGTTATCACGGCTATCAAGATTGTAACGGTGTGCAAGTGTTAGTGCTGCAGGACCGATGAACTCAGGGTTTAGACCAAATTGAGGACACGCTGCATAACATAGACCACAGTTGATACAACCAGCGAATTGTTTGTATTTCGCCATTTGCTCAGGAGTCTGAGTGTTTGGACCTTGTTCTGGTGTACGATCATTTCCTAAAATGTAAGGTTTGATTGCTTCTAAACGCTCAATGAATGGCGTCATATCAACAATTAAATCTTTTTCAATTGGGAAGTTAGCTAATGGTTCTAATGTTAAACCATCTGGGTAATCACGTAAGAACGCTTTACAAGCCAGTTTTGGAACATTGTTTACCATCATGCCACAAGAACCACAGATCGCCATACGACAAGACCAACGGTAAGATAGGTCTTTATCTAGGTTATCTTTGATGTAACCAATAGCGTCTAATACAGACGTTGTTTCATCACAAGGAACATCAAACGTTTGAAGATAAGGCTTCTCATCTTTCATTGGGTCGTAACGCAGGATGCTTACTTTTTGGATTCGATTGCCACCCGTCATTATGCGTGCTCCTCTGCGTTCTTCGCCGCTTCTTCTGCTGCTGCTTTTTCAGCTGCTTCACCATATAGGCGAGCTTTTGGTTGTGATTTAGTGATCGTTACATCGCTGTACTTGATAGTAGGCGCTGCATCTTTGTTGTAGAACGCTAATGAGTGTTTTAGGAAGTTCTCATCATCACGCTCTGTACAACCTTCATCTAGACGTTGGTGTGCACCACGAGATTCTTTACGTAGAATCGCTGAGTGAGCCATTGCTTCTGCAACTTCAAGACCGTAACCAACTTCGATAGCGTATAGAAGGTCAGTGTTGAACACTTTACCTTTATCTTTGATGCTGATTTTCTTGTAACGCTCTTTTAGTTCAGCCAGTTTATCAATCGTATCTTGCATTTCATGCTCTTTACGATAGATACCACAACCCGCTTCCATAGAGTGACCCATTTCAGTACGGATAGTTGCCCAGTTTTCGTCACCTTCTTGCGCCATTAGCGCATCAATGCGAGCTTGAACTTCAGTAATTTGTTTCTGGATTGATTCATCATTCCAAGATGTGAATTCAGCTGCACGTTCAGCGGCTTTTTCACCAGCAAGGCGACCAAACACAACTAGCTCAGCTAGAGAGTTTGAACCTAGACGGTTTGCACCATGAAGACCAACAGAAGAACATTCACCAACAGCAAATAGACCTTTGATGCTTGTTTCATTGTTCTTATCCGTTTCGATACCACCCATAGTATAGTGAACCGTTGGACGGATTGGGATTGGTTCTTTAGCTGGATCAACGTTTACGTATGCTTTTGCTAATTCACAGATAAATGGTAGACGCTCATGTAGATATTCTTCACCAAGGTGACGAAGATCTAGATGCACAACATCACCTAGAGGATGTTTAATTGTGTTGCCTTTTTGCTGCTCATGCCAGAACGCTTGAGATACTTTGTCACGAGGACCAAGTTCCATGTATTTGTTCTTTGGCTCGCCAACAGGAGTCTCAGGACCCATGCCGTAATCTTGTAGGTAACGGTAACCATTTTTGTTTACGATGATACCGCCTTCACCACGACAACCTTCAGTCATCAGGATACCAGTACCTGGTAAGCCTGTTGGGTGGTATTGTACGAATTCCATATCACGTAGTGGAACACCGTGACGGAACGCCATAGCCATACCATCACCAGTAACGATACCGCCATTGGTGTTACAGTGGTAAACACGACCTGCGCCACCCGTTGCAAGAACAACAGATTTTGCTTTAATACAGATAAGTTCGCCTTCTGCCATATGAATAGCAATCAGACCTTGAACTTGGCCTTCTTCCACAAGAAGGTCAACAACGAAGTACTCATCAAAACGGTTGATTTGAGGGTATTTCATTGATGTTTGGAATAGAGTGTGAAGCATGTGGAAGCCGGTTTTATCCGCAGCAAACCATGTACGTTCAACTTTCATACCACCAAAACGGCGAACGTTAACTTCACCATTTTCTTTACGGCTCCATGGACAACCCCATTGTTCTAATTGGGTCATTTCACGGTATGCATTTTCTACAAAGTACTCAACAACATCCTGTTCACACAGCCAATCACCACCACCAACAGTATCGTTGAAGTGATTGTCTAGTGTATCTTCTTCCTTGGTCACGGCAGCGGAACCACCTTCTGCAGCCACTGTATGTGAACGCATTGGGTATACTTTTGAAATCAGAGCAATCTCCAGCTCTGGGTTAGCTTCTGCAGCTGCAATGGCAGTACGTAAACCTGCACCGCCCGCGCCGATTACTGCGATATCTGTGGTTATAGTCTTCACAGTTATCCTCCGGGATAAAAGATAAAAAATTAAACTAATCACTCAATTGTGACTAATTATGAGAATCCAACCTGCTCATATGACAAAAAAGAGCAAATAATAACTTAAAAATTCTGTTCTCTATTCTATGTGAGCTTTTGTAATAAAAATTGATATGGATAAAGTTTTGTAGAGCAAGTACCACTAATGGGGCAGTTTGTTGCTTATAGTGTGATCTCCGTCAACTAGTTAAAGCTGTTAATTTTGGCGGCAAATTGTAGTTAAGTTGTTGCTTTATAAGTGATAATGATTCTTATTGGTTCGGTATCCCTTTGATGCTTAAGGGTATTTGTAAAGTTAAAAAATAGGTAACGTAAAATTGTGAGATAAGGTATTATTTCGGATAAGTTTTTCTAATGTGTAAGATTATGACTAGTCAAAACTGGATGCCTAGTGCATCAATTGAGCAATTACAGCAGCGTGCTGATATTTTAGCGGCGATTCGTTCATTCTTTTTTAAGCGAAAAGTAATGGAAGTGGATACGCCGGCAATGAGTCATGCGACAGTAACGGATGTGCATTTACATACTTTCCAAACAGACTTTATTGGACCGGGATATGCAGATGGCACTCATCTTTATTTCATGACTAGTCCAGAGTTTCATATGAAGCGCTTATTAGCCGCTGGAAGCGGGTGTATTTACCAAATAAATAAAGCGTTTCGAAATGAAGAAGCTGGCCGTTACCATAACCCTGAATTCACTATGTTAGAGTGGTATCGTTTAGGTTTTGATCATCATGACCTAATGGATGAAATGAATGAGTTATTAACGTTAGTGTTGAAATGTGACAATGCTGAACGTATGACTTATCAAGAAGCTTTTATTCAAGTACTTGGTGTTTGCCCTTTAGAAGCGAGTATGGATGAATTAAGAGCGGTTGCTGCGCCATTAGGTTTATCTGATATTGCAGATATTGAAGAAGATCGTGACACTTTATTGCAGCTTTTATTTAGTATGGGAGTTGAAGTAAAAATTGGGCAAGATGTGCCTGCTTTTGTTTATGACTTTCCTGCTTCTCAAGCGGCGTTAGCTAAAATTAATCCAAGCGATCCACGAGTAGCTGAACGATTTGAGGTGTACTTTAAGGGAATTGAGTTAGCGAATGGCTTTCATGAGTTGGATAATGCAAAAGAGCAGCTCATGCGTTTTGAAGAAGATAATGCAAAACGTAAATCAATGGGGCTAATTGAACAACCCATTGATTATCATTTGATCGCTGCGCTAGAAGCGGGTTTGCCTAATTGTTCTGGTGTTGCTTTAGGTATTGATCGTTTAATCATGCTTGCGATGGGTGAGAAGCACATTGATCAAGTTACAGCATTTCCTTTTGATAGGGCATAACTTCCCAGATTAAAGGTTATGAATCTAATGGTAAGATTAACTGACGATTAATCCCGTACCCATTACAGCTAAAAAAGCACCAAGCCATGCAAAGCGGTTCGGTGCTTTTTTTGTATATAACCATAATAAAGGCAAGATCATAATAGGGGTTGTAGAAGAGAGTAGAGCAACCATCCCTACGTTTCCTTTTTGCAATGCATATAAAATGAGTGTCATACCCACAGTCATTGCTAGAAAACCATTTAACGCCACAATTCCAAGAATGCGAAAATTAATTGGCGTAATAGGGCGAGATATTGGAACGTTCATTAATCTTAATAAGCTGTGAGCTGCAAAAGCTGAAGCCATTCGTATTGCTGAGGCTGCAATTGGGTCTGCATTGGTAAGCATTACAGGTTTTGCGATAACACCACCAAGTGCTTGGCAAAAAGCAGCAAGCAACCCTAAGAAGATTGCTATCCAGATATTACCTCTTACTTCATCCCACGTTCCTTGATTATCTGTTTTTTTACCAAAGAAAATAGCAATAGAAACACCAGAAAAAACAGAGATGGCACCGACGAGCTCCCAACCTTGTAGGGTTTCATTAAATAACCAGTAACCAAGAATGGCAGAAAATAGAGCATGACAAGAAAAGAGTAAACCGGCTTGGCGTGGTCCCATGCGATTAAAACACGCAAATAGAGCCGTATCGCCAATAAAAATACCAATGAGTCCTGAGAGGATCATTGGATATAACTGAGAAGATTCAATAGAGAGCCAACCACCAGTAAACCAAGCAAGACTAGAGAGCATGATAGTTACGCACCCCATACGCCAACGACTATAAGCGAATGCACCAAGGTGCCTTGCAGGGGTTACAGAAATCATACTTGATAGCGCCCATAAACAAGCAGCAGCCAACGCTAACCATTCATATCCCATCATTCATTCCATTGAGTTAATTGATTCTGACTATCTAAAGATAAAAAAATAGCGAACATATTGTTCGCTATTTATTATTTCTTAATAAAATTTGATTATTTTGCGATATGAGCAAATGGTGTACCCATACGAGTAGGAGTACCATTTTCCATTGACTCATCAAATTTAATTGAGTTAGGAGCAAACAAGTTAATTACAGTAGAACCTAACTTAAAGCGACCCATTTCTTCACCTTTCTTAAAGCAAATCATGTCGTCACCAGAAAGAGGGTAGTGCCATGTTTTAACCGCAGGACCTGTTGGTGGTGTTACGGTTTCAGCCCATGTAGTTTCAATACTACCAACGATCGTTGCACCAACCAGAATTTGAGCCATAGGACCAAACTCGGTATCAAAAATACAAACAACACGTTCATTGCGTGCAAATAAGTTCGGTACGTTTTCTGCGGTTAATGGGTTAACTGAAAATAAGTCACCAGGAACATAAATCATTTTACGTAGCGTTGCATCACAAGGCATATGAACACGATGGTAATCGCTTGGTGATAAATACAGCGTTGCAAACTCACCCCCCATAAATTCAGCAGCAAGTGCTTCATCACCACCAAGTAATTCTTGTGCAGAATATACGTGGCCTTTTGCTTGTACTAATTTACCGTCCATAATTGGACCAAATTGACTAACGCAAGCATCAGCAGGGTGAGAAATAACAGAATCATCCTCATTAATAGGACGAGCGCCATCTTCTAATTCACGAACGAAGAAGTTATTAAATGTTGAATACGCTTCAGGATCTGGGTTTTTAGCCTCATCCATATTTACGTTGTATTGTTTGATAAACCACTTAATAACAGCAGTTGTTAACCATCCCATTTTTGCTGATGCTAATTTGCCAGCCAAACGAGTAAGTGCATGTTTTGGAGTTAGATATTGTAACCCAATCTTTAAATTATCTGACACGTTGTTTGCCTAATAGTTATCATTTGCTGTGGATATTACCACATATTTACATTGTCGCTAAACCCAAGGTTTATTCTGGCTATAAATCGGCTTTTTTGTTTCGTGAGAATTGGCGATTTGCTTTATTCTCAGACATGCTTTCAATAATACGGTGGTAGCTTTCAAAGCGTTGTTTATTAATTTTTCCTTCTGCAACGGCTTCTTGCAGTAAACAACCTGGGTCATCTTTGTGTTTACAGTCTCTAAACTTACAGCCACCTAAAAAGTCTTTAAATTCAATAAAAGAGTCTGTGACTTGTTCCGCTTCTAAGTGCCACAAACCAAATTCACGAACTCCTGGAGAGTCAATTAAATCACCACCGTGTGGGAAGTGATACAGACGTGCTGCAGTTGTTGTATGTTGACCAAGACCTGAGTTTTCAGATACTGCCCCTTCTTCCACCTCAATCTCAAGTTCAGGCATCAGTGCATTTACAAGGCTTGATTTACCTACGCCAGACTGACCAACGAAAATATTAATGTGATTTCGTAATTCAGCTTCAAGCTCTTCTACACCGTAGCCTGATTCTTTACTTACATATCGAACTTTATAACCAATATCTTCATATAAGCTCAGTAGTTGTTGTACTTTGATGAACTCTTCTTCAGACAGTAAATCCACTTTGTTTAGTACAATTAATGGTTTGATATGTAGAGTTTCAGAAGCAATAAGGTATCGATCAATAATATTCAGAGACAACTCAGGAAGAATTGAAGACACGATTACCATTTGATCAACGTTAGCTGCTACTGGCTTAATACCATCATAATAGTCTGGACGGGTTAACATTGATGTTCTTGGTTTTACAGCTTCAACAACACCTGAAATACCAGCAAGGACTTCAGTCCCTGGACGCCAAATAACACGATCACCCGAAACTAAACTTTCAATACCTCGGCGTAAATTACAACGATGGATTTCTTTAGTATCAGGGTCTTCAATATCAGCATGTTGACCAAAGCGTGTAATGACTAGGCCTTCTTTAGCAGCTTCTAGTAGGGTTTCATCCCATTGCACACTGTCTTCAATTTTTTCAATACGCTTTTTTTGATTTGAGCGTACTCGGCGAACTTGGCCTTTGGTTAGCTTTTTCTTCTTTGCCACGAAATTAATTCACTTGTTGGTTGGCTTTCAGTTTTATGTTGAAAGATAAATCGGCCCGAGTATCATACCCTTTTTAGTTACAAAATAGGCAACTCTCTATGGCAATTAATGATCAAAACCTGATTTGGGTGGATTTAGAGATGACAGGATTGGATCCTGAAACTCATAAAATCATCGAAATTGCATCTATTGTGACAGATGCACAACTGAATATTTTAGCAGAAGGTCCAGTAATTGCGATCCATCAGCCAGAAGAAGAGTTGGCTAAAATGGACGATTGGTGTACCAATACTCATACAAATAGCGGATTAGTCGCTCGAGTACAAGAAAGTAAATACAACGAAGAAGCGGCAATTGCAGAAACTATTGCTTTTCTTGAGCAATGGGTTCCAAAAGGCGTATCACCAATTTGTGGCAATAGTATTGGACAAGATCGTCGTTTCTTATATAAGCATATGCCAACATTAGAAGAGTATTTTCATTACCGCTATGTTGATGTAAGTACAATTAAAGAGCTAGCTCGTCGATGGAAACCTGAAGTTTTAGATGGTTTTACCAAAGCAGGCACACATTTAGCGCTAGATGATATTCGCGAATCTATTGCAGAATTGAAGTATTATCGCCAACATATTTTCACAATTTAATTTCATTTGATGATTTGTTGAGCGGAAAAACGCGATTTTGAAAAAAAATCGCATTTTTTTTCAAAATACGCTTGCATCATCACAGTTTACTCGTATAATTCGCAGCCTCTGAACGAGGAGCTACTCCTTATCAGAATGCGACACTAGCTCAGCTGGTAGAGCGCAACCTTGCCAAGGTTGAGGTCACGAGTTCGAACCTCGTGTGTCGCTCCAAATTTAAAGCTTCTTGTTCAAGTAATTGAATGATAAGATAAAGTTTCATTGTACTTAACAATGCATCCGGACGCGGGATGGAGCAGCTTGGTAGCTCGTCGGGCTCATAACCCGAAGGTCGTAGGTTCAAATCCTGCTCCCGCAACCACATTTAGATTGAACGCATTAGCGGTTAATCATGCGACACTAGCTCAGCTGGTAGAGCGCAACCTTGCCAAGGTTGAGGTCACGAGTTCGAACCTCGTGTGTCGCTCCATTTTCTTTCTCGAAGAGAAAAATGGTTTATAGTCTCATTGTCTTAAACAATGCATCCGGACGCGGGATGGAGCAGCTTGGTAGCTCGTCGGGCTCATAACCCGAAGGTCGTAGGTTCAAATCCTGCTCCCGCAACCACATTTAGATTAAACGCATTAGCGGTTAATCATGCGACACTAGCTCAGCTGGTAGAGCGCAACCTTGCCAAGGTTGAGGTCACGAGTTCGAACCTCGTGTGTCGCTCCAAACAAAATAAAAGCGCTGAATCATATTCAGCGCTTTTATTTTCTTTAAAATTAATGCTGTGAAGCATTAACCCCACTACAAATCCTGCTCTTTAGAATACTCAGATTCATAACCAATGAAAGAATCGAATAATCTATCTGCATCTGGTCTCTTTTTCATATAAAGAGTAAGCGCAGAGGGTTAGTTATGTTTGTTAACTACCATATAATCAACAAACTTATCCACATCTCGCTTTCTGTGGATAACTCTGTTAGTTGTTTATGAAAAAACTGAAAGAAATGAGTTTTATCAAGGATCTTGCTTTTATTTTTTGATCGTTAAATTTGCTTTTATTTTTTATCTATTTGAAAAATAAGGTTTTTTGTTTTTTTATGCATTATTTGCAAGATTTTTAAAGATCTTTTTGCTTGACTTCTTTGATCCTAATCATATTCCTGTCTTGTGTTTAACTTTTTTAATATTCCCGTTGTTTGCTAAAGATAGAAATCTTTTCCACATACGTTATATGTAATCTTAAATGGTTATCAACAGAGAATGACTTTATTGAGATAATACCAGTTAGGCATCTCTTGGAAGCCCTTTTTCAATGATACGGATTAAGCGTTGTTCTTTTCTATTGGAATCGATAATGAGAGATTGTTGCTTTATCGCCCATTGAATATGGATATCTAAATTCTCATCTAATCCTAATCGTTCTTGTAGTGCTGATATTATTGCTTCTGAATGAGGAGCATTTCCCATTGCGATGGAAAGATTACGTAGCCATTGGATATGCCCTATACGGCGAATCGCAGAGCCTTCCATATTTTTTAAGAAGGTACTTTCATCCCAAGAGAAAAGTGAAATAAGATCAGAGTCACCTAATGAGCTTCTACGATGAAAATCAGCTTGTTGAGTAATTTCAGCTTCTCGGTTCCAAGGACAAACAAGCTGGCAATCATCGCAACCGTAAATACGATTCCCCATTAATGAACGAAACTCTTCAGGAATGACACCACTGTTTTCTATGGTTAAGTAAGAAATACAGCGACGAGCATCAATTACACCATTTTCAAGAATCGCGTTGGTAGGGCAAGAAGATACACAGGCGGTGCATTTGCCACATTGGTTCTCAACAGGTGTATCAACTGGTAATGGTATATCAACTAATAGTTCGCCAAGAAAGAACCAAGAGCCTGCATGTTTATCAAGAAGAAGTGAGTGCTTTCCTGTCCAGCCTAACCCGGCTTTTTCTGCTAATGGGCGCTCTAAAATTGGAGCAGAGTCCACAAACGGTCGATAACCTAATTGTTCGACTTCTTTTTCAATTTTTTGCCCTAGCTTTTTTAATTGATTACGGATCAGTTTATGGTAATCGCGTCCGAGAGCGTAACGACTAATATAAGCTTGGTTTGGATCTTTTAAGTTACTGGCAAAATTGGCTTCAGGAGGAAGGTAATCCATTCGAGCACTGATTACTCGAATTGTCCCAGGATGAAGCTCGTCAGGTCTTGCTCGCATGGCACCATGACGTGCCATCCAATCCATTGAGCCGTGATAACCCGCATCTAACCATTGCTCTAATGCTGCCTCATGATGAGATAAATCGACATCACAGATCCCGACTTTTTGAAAGCCAAGCTCTTTTGCCCAAAGTTTGATGTTATTTGCGAGTTCTTGATAGTTAATTTTCACAGGGAGATTACATTTTTTTATTACAGTATAATGAGTAAAAGTTTATCATATAGACAAGATAACTCGTAATTAGATACTGATTATAAAAGTTCTACTCAATGAGATTAACAAACCGATAAGATAACTTGTGTATAAACATTCATCACATTAAATTGTGAATTTGATACCAAGTCCATCAATTTAGACAATTAAAATAGTGAAATTAGTGAATAATGGAACGCTTTGAATTTAATTTAGCTACTGAAGACGATACGGTTGAATTCGGTAGACAGCTTTCTCAAGCTTGTACTCAACAAACAACAATTTTCTTACATGGTGATCTTGGCGCAGGTAAAACTACGTTTAGTCGCGGATTCATTCGTTCATTAGGTCATACTGGTAATGTAAAAAGCCCAACTTATACATTAGTTGAACCATATGAACTTGATAAGTGGCAGGTATATCATTTCGATCTATACCGTCTAGCTGATCCTGAAGAGCTTGAGTTTATGGGGATCCGTGATTATTTTACTGATGATGCAATTTGTTTAGTTGAATGGCCTGAGAAAGGGGAAGGGTTATTACCAGCACCAGATCTTGATATTGATATTCGCTATGAAGGTGAAGCTCGTCATGTTGTGATCACAGGTAATAATGAGTATGGATGTAGTTTAGTACAGCGGTTGGATTTGTGTTAATCGGTAAATATTTTCGAATTATTTGGTATACGCTATTTGTTGTTCTTTCAACAAGTAGCTTTTTTGTATCTGCAAACACGTTAGAGGGAATACGAGTTTGGCCTTCGCCTGATGAAACTCGTATTGTTATTGACTTAAATTCAGAAGCAAATTACAGCTACTTTACATTAAGTAGTCCATACCGTTTGGTTGTTGATCTTAAGAATACGAATGTAAAAGCTAAGTTGCCTTTAAATGTTAAAGACAGCAAGGTACTAACTAAGATAAGAAAGAGTTCGCCACCATCAAAAAACACTACACGTTTGGTTTTTGAATTAAAGCACTCTGTTACAGCGGAAGTGTTTAAATTAGCTCCTACACCAGGTGGACAATATGGCCACCGTTTGGTGATGGACTTACCTCATTCAGGAACAACTAATTCAACGCCAACACCGAGCAAACCAAGTACACCTTCTAAACCAGTAATTAACTCAAATAACAGTCATATTATTGGTAATGGTGAAATTGTTGTTGCTATTGATGCTGGCCATGGTGGTGAAGATCCAGGCTCGATTGGTCCAACACGAAAGTACGAAAAGCATGCGACATTAGCGATTTCGAAAAAAGTGGTTGCTCAAATTAATGCTCAGCCAGGCATGCGAGCGGTAATGACTCGCAGTGGCGATTATTTTGTAAATTTAAATAAACGTACTGAAATAGCTCGAAAAAATAAATCACATTTATTAGTTTCTATTCACGCTGATAGCTTCCGCTCACCGCAGCCAAGAGGTGGTTCTGTGTTTGTTTTGAATACACGTAGAGCAAATACTGAAATTGGTCGTTGGGTCGAAAAACACGAGAAACAATCAGAGTTATTGGGTGGTGCAGGAGACGTACTAGCGAAAAACAGTAACGATAGAAACGTAAGTCAAACGCTATTGGATCTGCAATTTAGTCATTCTCAAAAAGAAGGGTATAAATTAGCAAAGAACGTGTTATCAGAAATGGGTAAAGTGATTCGACTGCATAAAAAAGAGCCTGTGAATGCGAGCTTAGCAGTATTAAAGTCACCAGATATTCCATCTATTTTGATTGAAACGGGGTTTATTTCGAACCCAACGGAAGAAAAGCAATTATTCCAACGAGCTCATCAAGATAAAATTGCACGTTCTATTTCAAAAGCAATCATTCGTTATCTTCACGATAACCCGCCGCAAGGTACACTACTTGCTGCACAAGGTGGTCAAACAAAACATAAAGTACGTTCTGGTGAGTCTTTGTCTTTAATTGCAAAGAAATATGGAACGACGATGGCGAAAATTAAAAGTGAAAATAATCTTAAAAGCACGAGCTTAAAGATTGGACAAGTTTTAGTTATCCCAAGTAATAAACCTGTGTATGTTGCACCGAAGAATACGGTTTCTTCTGCGAATACATCATCAAGTCAGGCTCGTACTATTATTACTCATAAAGTACGTTCTGGTGAGTATTTAGGAAAGATTGCATCGAAATATAAAGTAACAACAAGCAGTATTCGTTCATTAAATAAATTGAAGTCAGATACTTTGTTTGTTGGACAAAAATTGAAAGTGAGTATTGTAGCTCCCGTTAAGAAACACACGGTGAAACGCGGTGAATTCTTAGGTAAAATTGCAAGTAAATATGGCGTATCTGTTTCCAGCTTAAGAAAAGCAAACAAGCTACGTTCAGATGAGCTTGCTATAGGGCAGGTGCTCATTATTCCAACCAGTTAAGGAAAAAGATCATGCCAATTCAAATCTTACCAGCACGATTAGCCAACCAAATTGCGGCGGGTGAGGTTGTGGAGCGTCCGGCTTCTGTTGTTAAAGAATTGGTAGAAAACAGTATCGATGCGGGAGCAACTCGCATCGATATTGATATCGAAAAAGGTGGCAGTAAGTTAATCCGAATCCGCGATAATGGGTCGGGGATCCCAAAAGATGAACTTACCTTAGCCTTAAGCCGTCATGCCACATCAAAAATCACTTCATTAGATGATCTTGAAGCCATTGTTAGTTTAGGGTTTCGGGGTGAAGCGCTTGCTTCTATCAGTTCCGTTTCACGTTTAACACTAACCTCTCGTACTGTTGCCCAAGAAGAGGCATGGTCTGCTTATGCGGAAGGTCGAGAAATGAATGTGAAATTAAAGCCTGCAGCTCATCCCATTGGTACGACTATCGATGTGGTGGATCTGTTTTTTAATACTCCTGCTCGTCGTAAGTTCCTACGAGCAGATAAAACAGAATTTACTCATATTGATGAACTGTTAAAGCGTATTGCATTAAGCCGATTGGATGTGACGATTAATTTACGTCATAACGGTAAGATGGTTCGTCAATATCGAGCAGCACAAACTAAACCTCAAATAGAAAAACGTTTAGCGGCCGTATGTGGTGCTAATTTCTTGCAACATGCATTAGAAGTCGAGTTAGAGCATGGAGAGTTGAAGTTTCATGGTTGGATATCGTCTCCCGAAGGAGCAAGAGCACAGGGTGATATTCAATACTGCTATGTGAACGGACGTATGATGAAAGATAAGCTAATCAATCATGCTATCCGTCAAGGTTATGAATCATCTTTGCCTGCAAACCAATATGCAGCGTATATTTTATTTATTGAGATCAATCCACATGATGTTGATGTTAACGTGCATCCGGCAAAGCACGAGGTACGTTTTCATCAAGCACGATTAGTACATGACTTTATTTACCAAGCTATTTTTGGTGCATTACAGCAAGGTGCATCATTATCAAATGCAGTATGTAATGATCAACCATTGGTAGAAGAACAAGTAATTGAGAATAAAGAATCGTATTTTCCACCAATGAAGGAATATGTTCGACAGCCTCAACAATCGCATTATCCTAAATCTGAACAATTAAGGGTTGCGGTAGAATCTACGCCAAGTTATCCAAATAAGGCTCCATTAGATTCATGGATCCCGAAAAGTTCTACTGGAAATTCATCTTCGAAGCCTAGCGCGTTACCTCGTTCATTTCATAATAATGATAAACCAGCAGAAAAAGCACTTTCTAATTATAATGAGTTGCTTACCACCCAAAGTAGAGTTCAGAGAGAAAGTAGCTCTCAGGTGAATGAGCAATCACTTACATTCAGTACTACTCAACAAATTGAACGAGTTGCACCTCAAGTTACTCATGTGTCTAAAAATGACATCACATTAGGTAAAGTTTTAAGTGTTATTGAATCGACCTTTGCCTTGTTGCAGCAAGGTAAGCAACTTCAGTTATTGAACTTACGCTATGCCGAGTTTGTCAAAATCTACGGTCAGTTAAGTTCGGTTAATGTTGAGCCGTTAAAGCCTCAACCTTTATTGATACCGCTTTCTGTTGGTATTGATGAGTCAATTTGTAACAATTTATCTAATTACGCCTCTTTGTTGAAATCTTTAGGTATTGATCTTAAAGTTAAAAATAGAACAAATATTATCGTAATGGCTGTTTGTCAACCAATCAGACAGCAGAACTTACAACAATTGATCCCGAATCTGTTAAGGTATCTAGAACAAATTAATCCATCGTTAGAGCAAGTAATAAAATGGCTTTCTCATCAAATTCAACATGATGAAGTAAGTTATACTACAGCTCAGGCAATTCAATTAGTGATGGAATTAGAGCAATTATGGGGAGGTAAATTGAATGATTTCTACCCTAAATTGTTAAAAGACATCGATATTACACAAGTGATACAAGCATTTAGTCATGAATAAAGCATTACCAAAAGCCATCTTTTTGATGGGACCGACGGCATCAGGGAAAACAAACTTAGCGATTGAATTGCGAAAACGTTTTCCTGTGGAGTTGATTAGCGTAGACTCCGCCCTTATCTATAAGGGTATGGATATTGGTACGGCAAAACCAAATGCAGAGGAACTTTTACAGGCTCCTCATCGTCTTATTGATATTCTTGATCCAACAGAGAGTTATTCGGCAGCGGATTTTCGTCGTGATGCTCTTAAAGAGATGGATGATATCGTTGCTCAAGGAAAGATCCCATTGTTAGTGGGTGGTACTATGTTGTATTACAAAGCACTTCTTGAAGGTCTTTCGCCATTACCGGCAGCGGATGCTGATATTAGAGCTCAAATTGAGCAAGAAGCGGAACAATTTGGATGGGAAGCCATGCATGATCAATTAAAATCGATTGATCCTGTCTCAGCTGAAAGAATTCATCCAAATGATCCACAACGACTTTCCCGAGCGTTGGAAGTATTTCGAATTTCGGGTAAAACATTAACAGAATTAACCCAGATTAAAGGTGATGCTTTGCCTTATGAGGTGCATCAATTTGCGATTGCACCAAAAGAGAGAGCAGAAATTCATCGTCGTATTGAACTTCGCTTTGCGAATATGATGGAAGAAGGGTTTGAAGCTGAAGCACGAGCATTATATGAGCGTGATGATCTTCATGCTGATTTACCATCAATTCGATGTGTTGGTTATCGACAAATGTGGGACTATTTTGACGGGGAGGGGACATTGGATGAGGCGGTTTTCCGTGGTATCTGTGCTACTCGTCAATTAGCCAAGCGACAAATTACCTGGCTACGTAGCTGGAAAGAGTTAACTTGGCTTGATAGTGATGACATTGACGGCGCTTTAGAGTTGATTTCGACTCAATTAGAGAAAAAATAAGCACAAAAATGCTTCAATGTTGTTTAACTTAAGTGCGTTTAGTCATAAGCTAAAGGCTCATAGCTAAATAAAATTACAATTACAAACCAAAAAGGAAAATAAAAATGGCTAAAGGGCAATCTTTGCAAGACCCATTTTTGAATGCGCTGCGTCGTGAAAGGATTCCAGTATCTATCTATTTAGTTAACGGGATCAAACTACAGGGACAAATCGAGTCATTTGACCAATTTGTTATCCTACTTAAGAACACTGTAAACCAAATGGTATACAAGCATGCGATTTCTACTGTTGTTCCGGCTCGTGCTGTAAGTCATCACTCAGCGAGTGATCGTCCACAAGGCGAGCGTCCACAAGAAAAAACTGAAGAGTAATACTATTCTAGAATAGTTAATCAGTTAAGGAGTTAACGCTTGTTTGACCGTTATGAATCCGGTGAACAGGCTATTCTTGTGCACATTGACTTTACCTATCAAGGGGAGATTGAAGATCTTAACGAATGTAAAATGTTAATTTCTTCTGCGGGGGTAAACACAGTAGGTGTTGTGACGGGAACCCGTCAATCTCCACTCCCTAAATATTATGTTGGTGAAGGCAAAGCACAAGAAATTGCCGATGCTGTTCGAGCTAATAACGCAGATATTGTGATTTTTAATCACGCATTATCGCCAGCTCAAGAACGAAATTTAGAACAATTATGTCAGTGTCGAGTAATAGATCGTACGGGTCTAATACTGGATATATTTGCTCAACGAGCACGAACTTACGAAGGTAAGTTGCAAGTTGAGTTAGCACAATTACGTCATATCTCTACGCGATTAATCCGTGGTTGGACTCACCTTGAACGTCAAAAAGGCGGTATAGGTTTACGTGGTCCAGGTGAGACTCAGTTAGAGACAGATAGACGATTGTTGCGTGAACGTATTAAAGCGATTCTTCGTAGGTTAGGCAAAGTAGCCAAACAACGTGAGCAAGGGCGTCGAGCTCGACACCGTGCTGAAATTCCAACCATTTCTTTAGTCGGCTACACCAACGCAGGTAAATCTACGTTGTTTAACCGGATTACAGAGGCTGGGGTTTATGCCGCTGACCAATTGTTTGCGACTTTGGACCCAACATTACGAAAAATAGAAGTTGCCGATGTAGGAACCTCAATTCTTGCTGATACGGTAGGTTTTATTCGTCATTTGCCACATGATTTGGTTGCCGCTTTTAAAGCGACATTACAAGAAACACAAGAAGCTAATATCTTGTTACATGTTGTAGATGCGAGTGATGAACGTTTTCGTGAGAATATTGAAGCAGTAGATATTGTTCTTGAAGAGATAGATGCCAATGAGGTACCGACTCTTCTTGTAATGAATAAGATTGATAACTTAGAAGATCAGCAACCACGAATTGAGCGTGATGAGGAAGGTATACCTCGATGTGTTTGGGTTTCCGCGATGGAAGGCAAAGGCATAGAGTTATTATTCCAAGCATTAACAGAGCGCTTATCTGGACAGATGGTTGAGCATTCTTTGCTTTTACCACCTGATTGGGTTGGACGTCTTCGAAGTAAATTCTTTCAAATGCAATGTATTCTTAACGAAGAATATCAAGATGATGGCAGTTTGCTGGTTGATGTACGTATGCAGCAAGTTGATTGGTCTAAGTTGGAAAAACGTGAAGATGCTCCCTTAAGTGATTTTATTATCACTAAAGAGAGTGCATAGAATTCTTTATCTTCATAATTATCATGGAGTTTTCTAATGGCGTGGAATGAGCCTGGAAATAACAACAACAATAACGGCGGCGATAAAGACCCTTGGGGTAATAAAAATCGCGGTGGCCGTGATCAAGGTCCACCAGATCTTGATGAGGTGTTTAACAAGTTAAGCCAGAAGCTAAGCGGTAAGTTTGGTGGTGGTAATAACGGTGGAAGCAATAAAGGTGGCAGTGGTTTACCTTCATTTGGTAATGGTGGTGCAGTTGGTTTAGGACTGATTGCAGTTGTCGCTATTGCGATTTGGGTATTCTCTGGTTTCTATACTATTGGTGAAAGTGACCGAGGCGTTGTATTACGTTTTGGCCAATACGATCGTATGGTTGATCCAGGTCTAAACTGGAAACCAACCTTTATTGATCAAGTGACACCAGTAAACATTCAGTCTATTCGTTCTTTAAACTCAAAAGGTTTAATGCTAACGAAAGATGAAAACGTAGTTACTGTTGAGATGGGTGTTCAATACCGTGTTGCTGATGCTCATAAATATCTTTATACCGTAACGAATGCTGATGACAGCTTACGTCAAGCGACAGATTCTGCATTACGTGCTGTTATTGGTGATGCAAAAATGGATGATATCTTGACCAGTGGTCGTCAAGAGATCCGTCAACGTACTCAAGAAACACTGAATCGTATTATTGATAAATACGACATGGGTTTAATTGTCGTTGATGTGAACTTCCAATCAGCTCGTCCACCTGAGCAAGTAAAAGCGTCATTTGATGATGCAATTGCAGCTCGAGAAGATGAAGAGCGTTTCATTCGTGAAGCTGAAGCGTACAGTAATGACATTCTTCCAAAAGCGACAGGTCGTGCTGAACGTTTGAAGAAAGAAGCTCAAGGTTATACTGAACGTAAAGTTAACGAAGCAATTGGTCAAATTGCACAGTTTGAAAAACTATTACCTGAATACAATAAAGCGCCAGAAGTAACTCGTACTCGTTTGTACCTTGATACTATGGAACGTGTATACAGCAATACAAGTAAGGTTTTGATCGATTCAGAATCAAATGGAAATCTTTTATATCTTCCATTAGATAAAATTACGGGTAATCAACAAGGAGCGACAAACGTATCTCCTAAGACGTCAACATCGTCTTCAAAAGATTACACGATTGAATTAGAGAAAAAGAACCAACCAACTACTACGAACTCTACTGGCCGTAACTCAACACGTGAAGGGAGATATTAATCATGCGTAAGTTAATGATCCCAACACTTATCGTTGTTGTTGCTATTTTCCTGATGTCACTATTTGTGATCCCAGAAGGTGAGCGCGGTATTGTTACTCGTTTTGGTCGTTTGATTAAAGAAGATAACAACATTACACGTATCTACGAACCTGGTCTGCACTTTAAAATGCCACTGTTCGATCGTGTAAATACGTTAGATGCTCGTATTCAAACAATGGATGATCAATCAGACCGTTTCGTAACGTCAGAGAAAAAAGACGTTATCATCGATTCATATGTTAAGTGGAAGATTAAAGATTTTGGTCAATTCTACCTAGCTACGGGCGGTGGTAATATCCTAACGGCGGAAGCGTTATTACAACGCCGTGTATCTGATGGTCTACGTGCAGAGATTGGTAGCACGACAGTAAAAGAACTTGTTTCTGAAAAGCGTGAAGAGGTAATGGCAACTGTACTTCTAGATTCGCAAGATGGAACGGGTGATTTAGGGATTGAGGTAATTGATTTACGAATTAAGAAAATCAACTTACCAGAAGAGATCTCTGAATCTATTTACCGTCGTATGCGTGCAGAGCGTGAAGCTGTTGCTCGTAAACTACGTTCTCAAGGTCGTGAGAAAGCCGAAGTTATTCGTGCTCAATCAGAGCTTGAAGTAGCGACAATTATTGCTGAAGCAGATAAAACAGCACGTATTACTCGTGGTAATGCAGACGCAAAAGTCGCTAAATTGTATGCAGATGCATTTAATAAAGAGCCTGAGTTCTTTAGCTTCATTCGTTCATTAAGAGCGTATGAAAAATCATTCAATAGTAAGAGTGATATCTTAGTACTTGATCCTAAGACTGACTTCTTCAAGTACATGAATGATCCAAAAGGCGGAAAGTAAACATTCATTTGTTTAATTAACGTATAAAATAACAAGGTCCTTCGGGGCCTTGTTTTGTATTTAGCGTATAGAAATTGAATCGAATTAAGGACTGGCAATGAGTAACGCAATTTGGTTAGCGATTGGTATGGTATTAATTGTTGAGGGTTTGGGACCATTAATTGCCCCTAATGGTTGGCGTAATATGGTCGCTCAATTGAGTGAGCAGCCGGATAATACGCTCCGTCGAATTGGTGGATGTTTAGTGGTCGCAGGGCTTGTTATTTGTAGTGTGATGCTTTGATTTTTTGTTTAAATATAAAATCGCAGACTAATTTCTGATTTTATTAGAAAAAGAAATAATAAATAATGGAATATTAATAGCGCTTTATAGTGAAAGTGAGATTTCGGTTAAAAATAACTGAAAGATTTTTCTATCAATGCTAGAATCCATTTTTAACTAACAAGCAGACTTGGAAAGATGGGAAATAACGTTGTCGTTCTGGGCACCCAATGGGGTGACGAAGGTAAAGGTAAAATCGTAGACCTTTTAACTGAAGATGCAAAGTATGTAGTTCGCTATCAAGGCGGGCACAATGCAGGCCACACTCTAGTTATCGACGGTGAAAAAACCGTTCTACACTTAATTCCATCAGGTATTTTACGTGATAATGTTGAATGCATTATCGGTAATGGCGTAGTGCTTTCACCTGATGCTTTACTAAAAGAAATGGCGCCACTTGAAGCGCGTGGTATTCCAGTTCGTGAACGCCTATTCATTTCTGAAGCTTGTCCTCTAATTCTTCCTTATCACGTTGCGCTAGACCAAGCGCGTGAAATCGCACGTGGTAACAAAGCAATTGGTACAACAGGTCGTGGTATCGGTCCAGCGTACGAAGATAAAGTATCTCGTCGTGGTCTACGTGTTGGCGATCTATTCGATAAAGTTGCTTTCGCAGAAAAACTAAAAGAAGTAATGGAATTCCATAACTTTGCATTAGTTAACTACTACAAAGTTGAACCAGTAAGCTACGAAGAAGTACTTGAGCAAGCAATGAGCTATGCTGATCTACTAACTTCAATGGTTATCGATGTTACTGATACTCTTGATGCAGCACGTAAGCGCGGCGACAAGATCATGTTTGAAGGTGCTCAAGGTACTCTTCTAGATATCGACCACGGTACTTACCCTTACGTAACATCTTCTAATACTACCGCTGGTGGCGTTGCTGCAGGTTCTGGTTTTGGTCCTCGTCACTTAGGTTACATCCTAGGTATTACTAAAGCATACTGTACTCGTGTAGGTTCAGGTCCATTCCCTACAGAGTTATACGATGGTTTAGAGAAGCAAGATCCAATTGGTAAACACCTAGGTACTGTTGGCCACGAGTTTGGCGCAACAACTGGTCGTCTACGTCGTACTGGTTGGTTTGATGCTGTTGCGATGCGTCGTGCAATCCAAATCAACTCACTATCTGGTATGTGTCTAACTAAACTAGACGTATTAGATGGTCTAGAAGAACTAAAAATCTGTACTGGTTACCAGATGAAAGATGGTTCTTTACTAGAAGTTTCTCCAATGGCTGCTGAAGCATTTGAAGAAGCAACTCCAGTATACGAAACAATGCCAGGCTGGTCAGAAAACACATTTGGTGCGAAAACATTAGAAGAGCTTCCACAAGCTGCTCTAAACTACATCAAGCGTATTGAAGATCTAACAGGCGTGCCAATTGATATCATCTCTACAGGTCCTGACCGTAACGAGACAATCATCAAAGTACACCCATTCCAAGCTTAATTGCTTAGTGAATGAAAGAAAAACCAGCTCATGTAGCTGGTTTTTTTATGTCTGATATTCTAGTCCCTAGTCCCTAGTCCCTAGTCCCTAGTCCCTAGTCCCTAGTCCCTAGTCCCTAGCCCCTAGCCCCTAGCCCCTAGCCCCTAACCCCTAACCCCTAACCCCTAACCCCTAACCCCTAACCCCTAACCCCTATCTCTTCCCCCATCAAATACTCAAATATCGTTGAATCAATAACTTATATCTAGTGGGCAAAAAATTGCCACTTAGGGCAAATTTTGTCTAAAGATGTTGCCGCCAACGTCGATATAATAAATACAGTTATAAAGAGTTGATGAATTATGAAATTACGACACCTCGTAGCAGCATGTTTGGTGGCATTTGCACCAACGTATGCAGCTAGCGAAGAGATCGGAGAGCCGATCCCAATTTATACCGAAAACCAATTATTTCGACTGTTTGATACTAATTCACACTTAAATCAGGTGAAGAACGTTGATAATTGTCAGTTAGTTCAAGATATCGTTGCGCGAGCGACTAAAATCGATTCACCTGCTTACGAGTTTCTTTACGGAGATATGCTTGCATGGGGAGTGTGTGTTGATCGTGATGTTGAACTTGGCTTGTATTATATGGAAAATGCTGCGAGACAAGGCTTACCAGCTGCGTTAGAGCAAATTGGCCGTTATTATGCCAAAGGCACATTAGTTCAGCAGGATAGAGAACGAGCAATTCCATACTTGCGTGAAGCTGCTGGTATGGGAAACATTAATGCACGCATTCATTTAGCTGAGTTGCTACTTAGTGATTATGGTAGTCCATTAGATTACGAAGATGCGTACCGTTGGTTGTATAATTCTGTTACTGCTGATGGACGCAAACATAAGCGAATTGCTAATTTAAGAAATGGATTAGAAATGCGTATGCCTGGCAATGTGATAGCCAGAGCTAAGCGTCGCGACACTTTCTGGTAAACCTGAAAGAAGATTCATTTTAGTCGATTGAGTTTCATCAACTCGAAAAACGCCCAATGATAATGTCATTGGGCGTTTTTGCATTTTTACTTTAGGAAAATTAAAGCACTTTATGTGGCCCAAAGCATTCGTAATGAATACGGTCTTCGGAAACGCCTAGCTCAACTAATTGTTTTGCGACGTGTTGCATAAAGCCAACTGGTCCACAGAAATAGTAGTGGCCATTATCTGTAATAATTTCATTTTTAACTTCGGATAAATTCATAAAACCTGAGAAGTTAAAATGCTGAGCTAATTTATCTATTTCTTGTGGTTGGTTATACCAAGTGTAAGTTGAGATATGTGAATGTGCTTCTGCTAACGTATTTACATGTTCTCTGAAGGCATGTTGAGTGCCATTTTCTGTCGCATGTAACCAGTTCACGCTTGCGTTATGCTCTGTTAATGTCTCAAGCATAGAAAGAGTAGGTGTTAACCCAACACCAGCAGAAATAAGAGTTACTGGTGTTGATGCTTCAACATCTAAGAAAAAGTCACCAGCAGGGGCGGCAAGATTTACTTTATCTCCAATATTCAATTGATTATGCAGATAGTTTGATGCTTTACCGCCATCTTCTCGTTTTACTGATATACGGTATGTTTTTTCTTGTGGAGCTGAAGATAAACTGTATTGACGAATTTCTTGATTTTCAAATTCTTCAGAAGTTAAGTAAATACCTAAGTATTGACCTGGCTTAAAGTGAGAAACAGGTCGATCATCTGTTGGGGTAAAGGTAAAACTTGTGATTAGTTCACTTTCTTTTTCTTTTGCAATAAGCTCAAATTCACGTAGACCACGCCAGCCGCCTTCTTGGTTATCATTCTCTTGGTAAATTTGTTCTTCACGTTGAATAAAGACATTTGCGAGAACGCCATAAGCTTCACCCCAAGCATCTAATACTTCTTGTCCAGGAGAAAGCATTTCATCAATAGTGGCAAGTAAATGACCACCAACAATACTGTATTGTTCTGCAGTGATCATAAAACTTGTATGTTTATGGGCAATTTTTTCAACCGCTGGTAATAGCACTTCAAGATTTTCAATATTCACCGCGTAAGCGCAAATAGCATTAAATAATGCTTCTCGTTGGTCGCCATTGCGTTGATTACTCATGTTAAAAATATCTTTTAACTCAGGATTATGTGTAAACATGCGATCGTAAAAATGCGCAGTTAAAGCAGGGCCAGTTTCTGCAAGTAATGGAATTGTTGATTTAACGATATCAATGGTATTTTTGTTGAGCATATTGTTTACCTTTAAAGGTGTATTTATAATGTATGTTATAAGTTGTATCTAAAATATATCTTTTAGTCAAGAGAAGAATTACAATGAAAAAAGAGAAGGAGAGGATATGCAATTAACAAATTTCACTGATTTTGGCTTGAGAGCCTTGATTTATTTAGCGTCATTACCAGAAGGTGAGTTGACCAGCATTACAGTGGTTACTGAAACTTTTGATGTATCGCGTAATCATATGGTGAAAATAATTAACAAGTTGGGCCAAGAAGGGTATGTCAAAACCGTTCGAGGTAAAAATGGTGGGATCTGTTTAGGAAAACCTGCGGATCAAATTATTATTGGTGACGTCATTCGAGCAATTGAACCATTACAAGTGGTTAACTGTGCTCCTGAGTTTTGCCATATTACACCGGCATGTCGTTTAAAAGGTGTATTAGCGAAAGCAAAGCAAGCGTTTTTAGATGAGCTTGATAAACATACGATTCAAGACATGCTTACTGATAACAGTGAATTACTCATTCTTTTGAAGCGAATTTAAGACTTGAATTCCAGATCCTTTCCTATCTGTTATAGGCATACTCAGGTACAATATAACTATATTTCTTGTCTCTCCGACTAAGCAGGTCAGCCTATGTCTAAGATTATTCAAAACGATCCTTTTCAAGATCGAGAAGCTGAAAAATACGAGAATCCAATTCCAAGTCGTGAATTTATTCTGGAATTTTTTGAAAAAGCCGATGCACCGTTAAATCGTAATGACTTATTCGAAGCCCTAGGTTTATCTGGTGAAGATAGCTATGAAGGTTTACGTCGTCGTTTACGTGCAATGGAGCGTGATGGCCAGTTAGTATTCACTCGTCGTCAATGTTATGCATTGCCAGAACGCATCGAAATGTTAAAAGGTGTGGTATTAGGGCACCGTGATGGTTTCGGTTGGATCCGTCCAGAAGGTAGCCTAGGTAAAGATAACGATGTACTGCTTCCTTTCCACCAAATGAAGAAAGTGATTCATGGTGATGTGGTATTAGTACAACCAACAGGAACGGATAAACGAGGCCGAAAAGAAGGCCGAGTGGTTCGTGTATTAGAGCCTCGTAACGAAGGCATTGTTGGTCGATTCTTTATTGAAGATGGCATGGGATTCGTTGTTCCTGATGATTCTCGTATTAGCCAAGATATCTTCATTCCTAAAGAGCACAAAATGGGTGCCCGAATGGGTAACGTTGTTGTTATGGATATCACTGATCGTGGTAGCCGTGCTCGAGGTATGACAGGTAAAATTACAGAAGTTCTTGGTGAAAATATGGCACCAGGAATGGAAATTGATATTGCACTTCGTACTCATAATATTCCACACGTATGGCCAACAGCGGTTGAGAAACAAGTTGAAGGGCTAGGTGAAGAAGTACCAGAAGAAGCAAAAGAAGGTCGTGTTGATTTACGTGAATTACCATTGGTTACTATTGATGGTGAAGATGCACGAGATTTTGATGATGCTGTATTCTGTCAAGCTAAAGCTTCTGGTGGCTGGCGCTTATGGGTGGCGATTGCTGATGTAAGTTATTATGTTCGCCCTGATAACGCATTAGATAAAGAAGCGATTCAACGTGGTAACTCGGTTTACTTCCCTGCTCAAGTGGTCCCAATGTTGCCAGAGGTTCTGTCTAATGGACTATGTTCATTGAACCCACAAGTCGACCGTTTATGTATGGTGTGTGAGATGACTATCTCTGCATCAGGTAAGCTTTCTGGTTACAAGCATTATGAAGCGGTGATGAATTCACATGCTCGCCTTACTTACAATAAAGTAAGTGACATTCTTGATGGTGATGAAGAGCTAACACAGCGTTATGAGCCTTTAGTTCCACACTTAAAAGAGCTTCACAACATGTATCAAGTGCTAAAAACAGCACGTGAAGCACGTGGTGCGATTGAGTTTGAAACCATTGAAACTAAATTTATCTTCAATGCGGATCGTAAGATTGACAGTATTGAGCCTGTGATACGTAATGATGCACATAAGATCATCGAAGAGTGTATGATTTTAGCTAACATTGCATCGGCTACTTTTGTTGAAAAAGCCAAAGAGCCAGCTTTGTATCGTGTGCATGAATCTCCAGGAGAAGAACGCCTTCAAGGGTTCCGTGACTTCTTAGGGGAGCTAGGTTTAAGCCTATCTGGTGGATTAACACCATCACCAACGGATTACGGTCAATTGGTGCATGTGATTGCTGAACGCCCAGACAAAGAATTGATTCAAACTATGCTGCTACGCTCAATGAAGCAGGCGGTATATAACGCAGATAATGCTGGGCACTTTGGTTTGGCATTGAAACGTTACGCACACTTTACGTCACCAATTCGTCGTTACCCAGACTTATTGCTGCACCGTGCAATTAAGTATCTTATTGCAAAAGAAAAAGGTCAGAATAACGATCGTTGGACACCAACAGGTGGTTACCATTATTCATTCGATGATATGGATGTATTTGGTGAGCAATGTTCAATGACAGAGCGTCGTGCTGATGATGCAACACGTGATGTATCTGATTGGCTGAAATGTGAATACATGCAAGATCATATCGGTGAAGAGCTTGAAGGTGTGATTGCTAATGTCACAGGCTTTGGTTTCTTTGTTCGATTAAACGATCTTCATATTGATGGTTTAGTTCATATTTCATCACTAGCTAATGACTACTACCAGTTTGATCCTGCAGGGCAGCGTTTGACTGGTGAAAGTTCTGGTCAAGTTTTCCGTCTTGGCGATCAAGTTACGGTTAAAGTTGTTGCGGTAAACCTTGATGATCGTAATATCGATTTCGAGTGCACTAGCTCAATGCGTAAAGCTCGTGGACATGGTAAAACAGCAAAAGAAAATGCGAAAAAACGTGGTGCAAAAGAGCCACGTCGTGATCCTAATTTCAAGCCAAAGAAAAAAGGTGATAAGTCTGAACCTAAAGGTTTAGGTCAACTTGGCGAACGAAAATCTAAGGGTAAAAAAGGTAAGGTAAAATCAAAAGCGCAAGCGATGGTTGAACCAACAAAACGCCCTGACGGCTCAACAGAAGGTGTGAAAGCTAAGAAAAAGCCGAAGCACAAGAAAAAAGTTAAAGCAAGAAAGCCAAAGGCAAATAAGTAATTTCGATAATGGGGCGGTTATAGCCCCATTTAGATAAACAAATAAGTAAAGAAAAGAAGCGACAGCATGAGTAATGATTATATTTTTGGTATCCACGCAGCCAAAGCAGTACTAGAGCGTGATCCTGCCCGTTTTATTGAAGTATTTGTATTAAAAGGTCGTCAAGACGATCGCTTATTACCAATCTTGAATGAATTAACGCAGTTGGGTTTTAAGATTCAAGAACTGCCACGTAAAACGTTGGATGACAAAGCGAAAGGTGCAAATCACCAAGGAATTATTGCTCGTGTAACGCCAGCTAAGCAACTGAATGAACATGATTTAGACGATATCGTGTCTCAAACAGAAAATCCATTATTGCTTGTTCTTGATGGTGTGACTGATCCGCACAATCTAGGTGCATGTTTACGTAATGCTGATGCGGCAGGTGTTGCTGCGGTTATCGTACCAAAAGACAAATCTGCATCAATGACAGCAACCGTAAGTAAAGTTGCATGTGGTGCGGCTGAAACGGTTCCTTTAGTACGTGTAACTAACCTAGCTCGTACAATGCGTGCGTTACAAGAAAAGGGCGTATGGTTTGTTGGGACTGCTGGTGAGGCAACTCATGATGTATTCCAGTCTAAATTAACTGGTCCTTTAGCAATAGTTATGGGTGCTGAAGGGGATGGCATGCGTCGCTTAACACGTGAAACGTGTGATGACTTAATTAAAATCCCAATGGCTGGCTCTGTATCAAGTTTAAATGTTTCTGTAGCGTCTGGTATCTGTTTATTTGAAGCAGTACGTCAACGAGCGCTACAAGGCTAAATAAGTAGGCATTTAGATGCTAATTACCTGATTAGCATTATGAAATAAGCTCAAAAAAGAGGATGTTTTTTCATTCTCTTTTTTTCTTGGTAAAGACGAAAATATTTTTGTGATTTAAGTATCTTTTTCTTGCTACTAGCGCTGTTTTTATATACTATCTGCCGTCCTTAATTCTCGGTCTTTTTTTTAGTTCCTTGCTTCCCTTGGATGACCGAGCCGTTCGTGGAAGCTGAATAATCCGTAAGGAGCAACCAATGCGTCATTATGAAATCGTATTCATGGTGCATCCTGATCAAAGCGAGCAAGTTGCTGGCATGATCGAGCGTTACACTGGTTCAATCACTGAAGCTGGCGGTACTATCCACCGTCTAGAAGATTGGGGTCGTCGTCAAATGGCTTACCCAATCAACAAGCTGCACAAAGCACACTACGTTCTTATGAACGTTGAGTCTGAGCAAGCTGTTATTGATGAACTAGAAACTGCATTCCGTTACAACGATGCTGTTCTACGTAACATGATCATGCGTACAAAAGCTGCGATCACTGAGCCATCAGTAATGATGAAAGCTAAAGAAGAGCGTTCTGCTAAGCGTGAAGACGCTGCACCACGCGCTGAAGAAGCTGCTGCTGAGTAATTGATTTGATGACCAATCGATTGGAGTTAAGCGGTATTATCGCAAAGGCTCCGGTTCGAAGTCTAAGTCCTGCGGGCATACCTCATTGTCATTTTGTCATTGAGCATCGTTCGATTAAACAGGAAGCTGACTTATCACGACAAGTCTATTGCAGAATGAACGTGGTAGTGAGTGGACAAGGGTCACAAGCTTTAACTGCAAATTTAGCTCAAGGCAGTAACGTTACGGTAGGTGGTTTTATCACATACCAGACAGGCCGAAATGGTGTGTCGAGAGTAGTGTTACATGCTGAGCATATTAAACTAATTTAGATCTGGAGATAGCCCATGGCTCGTTTCTTCCGTCGTCGTAAATTCTGCCGTTTTACTGCAGAAGGCGTACAAGAGATTGACTACAAAGACGTAGCAACTCTAAAAAACTACATCACTGAAGCTGGTAAAATCGTACCTAGCCGTATCACTGGTACTCGTGCTAAATACCAACGTCAGCTAGCTCGCGCTATCAAGCGTTCTCGTTACCTTGCACTTCTACCGTACACAGATAAGCATCTGTAAGTCGTTAGTTGTTTAATTAAGTTTATAGAGGACTAAGATAATGCAAGTTATTCTACTTGATAAAATCGGTAACCTAGGTAGCCTTGGCGACCAAGTTAACGTTAAAGCTGGTTACGCACGTAACTTCCTTATCCCACAAGGTAAGGCTGTTATGGCAACTAAAGCTAACGTAGAGATGTTTGAAACTCGTCGTGCTGAACTAGAAGCTAACGTTGCTAAGCAACTAGCTGCTGCTGAAGCTCGCGCTGAGAAAGTTAACGCTCTAGAAGTTACAATCGCATCAAAATCTGGTGACGAAGGTAAACTATTCGGTTCAATCGGTACTCGTGACATCGCTGAAGCTGCTACAGCTGCTGGCGTTGAAATCGCGAAAAGCGAAGTTCGTCTTCCTGAAGGCGCTCTACGTACAACTGGTTCTTTCGAAGTTAGCATCCAACTTCACTCTGAAGTATTTGCTACATTGAAATTAGAAGTTGTTGCTGCTGAGTAATCAATAGCCAACTTATGATTTAAAACGCTAGCCTTGTGCTAGCGTTTTTTTATCTTTAAATACATCAAACTACCTTTCTATTTCCTCATCTTATTTTTCTATCTTGAAAAAAGCTCAATTACAACTTGAGAAAAATTCATAATCAGAACCTTGACTTTGAACTCTATTGCATACATTCTGTAGACATATAGACGTCTAAATGATGTCATCATGGATGATGAGATTTTGTAGTATTACCTTTTGATACTACGGCAGGGAGAGCAAGACATGGCATATTCACACGCAAGCCACTTAGAGTCACTGAATCAAAATATTGCTGAATTAGACGGCAATATCAACGTATCTTTTGAGTTTTTTCCGCCAAGTTCAGAGAAGATGGAAGAAACACTATGGAATTCTATTCACCGCTTGAAAACACTAAAACCTAAATTTGTATCAGTAACTTATGGTGCAAACTCTGGTGAACGTGATCGCACCCACTCAATTATTAAAGAAATTAAAGAGCAAACTGGTTTAATTGCCGCTCCCCATCTAACGTGTATTGATGCGAGTCGCTCAGAGCTAATTGATATTGCTAATGATTATTGGGCAAATGGTATTAAAGATATCGTTGCTTTACGTGGTGATATTCCTCCGGGTGGTGGAGCTCCTGAGATGTATGCTTCAGATTTAGTAGAGTTACTTAAGTCCCAACATGATTTTGATATTTCTGTTGCCGCTTTCCCTGAAGTACACCCAGAAGCGAAGAGTGCTCAAGCTGATTTACTTAACTTGAAACGTAAAGTGGATGCAGGTGCAAGCCGTGCGATTACTCAGTTCTTTTTTGATGTAGAGAGCTATTTACGTTTTCGTGATCGCTGCGTTTCTGCTGGTATTGATGTGGAAATTATTCCAGGAATCCTACCAGTATCGAACTTTAAGCAAGCTTCTCGTTTTGCCAAAATGAATAATGTGAAAATTCCAGGTTGGATGGCACAACAGTTTGAAGGGTTAGATGATGATCCTGTGACTCGTCAAATGGTTGGAGCAAGTCATGCGATTGATATGACTCGTATTTTGAGTCGTGAAGGAGTGAAAGATTTCCATTTCTATACGCTTAACCGTGCCGAGCATACTTACGCACTGTGTCATACATTAGGTGTTCGTCCAAAATAACATTTATTATTACTTATAATAAAAGTCGCTCACGGTAGCGGCTTTTTTTATTTCTGATGTTGAAGTCTTGAGAAGCAAAGAGAAAACTAAAATAAAAAAGGCCACCGAAGTGACCTTAAATTAGGAAGGATTCTTTTTATCTGCGATAAGTTAACCTGTGTTACGCATACCCGCTGCAATACCCGCTATAGTTACCATAAGTGCTTCTTCAAGCTCTGGTGACGTCTCTTCTTGTTGACGAGTACGGAACAGAAGCTCTGCTTGCAGCATGTTCAATGGGTCAACATAGATATTGCGTAAACGAATGGATTCAGAGCCCCATGGGTCACGCTCCATTAAGTGATCATTGTTTTCTACGTTTAGTACCGCTTTGATATCAGTTTGTAGTTGATTACGCAGACGCTCGCCTAATGGCCATAGTGACTTATCGGTTAAGCGTTGATCGTAGTATTCTGACATTTGAGGGTTACACTTAGTATAAACCATCTCCAGCATACCAAGGCGTGTTGAGAAGAATGGCCATTCACGACACATCTCTTCCAATAGTTCTTGGTGGCCCTTATCAATTGAATATTGAATCGCTTCACCTGCTCCTAACCATGCAGGAAGCACTAGGCGGTTTTGACTCCATGAGAAAATCCATGGGATAGCTCGTAAACTTTCAACGCCACCATTTGGGTTACGTTTTGCAGGACGAGAACCGAGAGGAAGTTTACCTAGCTCTAATTCTGGTGTTGCTGCACGGAAGTAAGGTACAAAGTCTTTTTCGCCACGAACGACGTTACGGTAAGCTTCACACGATACTTCTGATAGCACTTCCATTAGGTCGCGCCATTCTTGTTTCGGTTCTGGTGGTGGAAGAAGGTTCGCTTCAAGAATTGCACTTGCATACAAGTTAAAGCTGTTTACTGCTACTTCAGGAAGACCCAGTTTGAATCGGATCATCTCACCTTGCTCTGTTACTCGTAGGCCACCTTTTAAGCTCTTAGGTGGTTGAGATAAGAGTGCAGCGTGCGCTGGTGCACCGCCACGACCGATAGTACCGCCACGACCATGGAAAAGTGTCAGTTCGATGCTTTCTTTCTCACAGACTTCAACAAGCGCTTCCATTGCACTGTACTGAGCCCAACCAGCAGACATTACACCTGCATCTTTAGCTGAATCAGAATAACCGATCATCACCATTTGATGGTTTTGGATAAATCCACGATACCAATCAATAGAGAATAGTTGTTCCATTACTTCTTTAGAGCGATTTAAATCGTCTAAAGTTTCGAATAATGGGCATACATCCATACGGAATGGACAACCTGCTTCTTGAAGTAACAGATGAACAGCCAGTACGTCAGATGCCGTACGAGCCATTGAAATGACATAAGAGCCTAATGCTTCTTTAGATTGTTCTGCAACTACTCTACAAGTATCAATAACTTCTTGAACTTCTGGAGACGGTTCCCATTTGCGTGGAAGAAGAGGACGTTTTGAGCTTAGCTCATTAACAAGGAATGAAATTTTATCTTGTTCGCTCCATTGGTCATAATCACCAATGCCTAAGTAACGAGTCAGTTCAGACAATACATCCGAGTGACGGGTACTTTCTTGGCGGATATCCAAACGAACTAAGTGAGCACCAAATGCTTTTACTCGACGTAATGTATCCAGTAATGAACCATCAGCGATGATCCCCATACCACAAGCATGCAGTGATTGGTAACATGCGTATAGAGGGTTCCAAAGTTGGTCAGCATCAGTCAGGATAGCTTTATTTGGTACTAGCTCACCCTTCATTTGTGCATCTAGGCTTTCAAGAGTATCGCCTAGTAATGTACGTAGTTGTTTTAGAATGGCACGATAAGGTTCGTGCTGATCGCCTGCTAATTCACGAACTTCATCAGTACATTTGACCATTGAAAGTTCGCTGATTAGCTCATTAATGTCTTTTAAGTAAAGATCGGCTGCTTTCCAACGAGAAAGGAGCATCACTTCACGAGTAATTTTGTGCGTTACAAATGGGTTACCATCACGGTCTCCACCCATCCAAGATGACATGTGAACTGGACGCGCATCGATTGGAAGTCCTTCACCTAAGTGGCCTTCTAGGCGTTGGTCGAATTCACGCAAAAACTCTGGAATACCTTGCCATAGAGAGTTTTCAACAACAGCAAAGCCCCATTTAGCTTCATCTAATGGCGTTGGACGTTCTTGACGAATAACGTCTGAGTGCCATGCTTGAGCAATCAGTTGCTCTAGACGACGTTCTGTTTTATCTCGTTCTGAAAAAGAGATATCACCAAGCTCAAGCTTTGATAAACATTCGTTGATTTTAACCAACTTGTTGATCATGGTGCGACGTGCGATTTCAGTAGGGTGTGCAGTAAGAACTAATTCGATATTTAATTCACGAACGGCTTGTGCAGTATCTAGCTTACTTACGTTACTTTGGCTTAGTTTTGAGAATAAGGTACTAATAGCATCAGGTTCACATACATGTGCTTCACAATGGCGTGAGATAGTATGATATTGTTCTGCCATATTGGTAAGGTTTAGAAATTGGCTGAATGCTCGAGCAACAGGTGTCAGTTGATCGTCTGGAAGGCTTTTAATTTCTTCAATCAGTGCATTGCGGTCTTCGTCGCTTCCTGCGCGCGCTGTTTTAGACAGCTTACGAATGGTTTCAACTTTTGCTAATAGCTCTTCACCATGTGCGTCTCGAATCGTGTTACCAAGCAGGTGACCCAACATGCTGACATTGCTTTTTAAAGCAGCGTACTTTTCATTCATACATACTTCCTATACTTGTAATTTTGTTACATCCTGATTTTTTACTGCCTTCAATCTATCCGAATTTAAGGCTACTCGTCAAATATTGGTGAATATTTGTTGGTTTTTTGAACGCTAATTTGCCGTAGATCATCGAACCTTACTTTTCATATTGACGAGTTTTGTAAATTTATTTCAGCTTAAAAGCAGTGTTTGTACATTAATTTACTTAATACACTGATGGTTGGGTCTATAAAAGAAAAAGCCAGATACTCATCAGGTTGATGAGCTTGTTCAATAGAACCGGGGCCAAGTACTAATGTAGGACAAAGATCTTGTAAAAAAGGCGCTTCAGTACAGTAGTTCACGGTTTCTACATCTTGCCCACAAATGTCAGCAGTACTCGTTACTATCGGACTATCGGCGCTGCATTCATAACCAGGAATTGGCTCATGAAGTGGGGTAATATCAATACGTCCGGGCCATTTTGCTTCAACCTCTTTTAGAGCATCTCGAAGCATATTATCAAGACCATCTAAGCTGATCCCCGGCAGTGGACGAACATCATAATGTAGCTCACAACAGCCACAAATACGGTTTGGGCTGTCCCCACCATGGATATGACCAAGGTTAAGTGTCGGGTAAGGAATAGAGAAACCAGGATTATGGTATTCCTTAACTAATTTATTTTTTAATGTCATGAGTGCGAACATGATCTCATTCATGATCTCTAAGGCATTTACACCATGAGCGGGATCTGAAGAGTGTCCCGATTTACCCGTTACTCGAATGGCATTAGCTACATGTCCTTTATGTCCACGGATCGGTTTTAGGCTGGTTGGCTCACCGATGATGCAATAATCGGGTTGAATTTTAGTATTTGATGCAAAGTGACGAGCACCAAGCATGGTGGTTTCTTCATCACAAGTCGCCAGAATATAGAGAGGTTTAGACTGATCTTTCCAATTAATGTTTTTAATGGCTTCTAGAATAAAAGCAAAGAAACCTTTCATGTCTGCGGTACCTAATCCATAAAATCGATCGTTAGCTTCAGTTAATGCGTGTGGTTCATAATTCCAACGTCCTTCATCGTATGGAACCGTATCGGTATGACCCGCTAATAATAACCCACCTTCACCAGATCCTAATTTTGCTAATAGATTGAGTTTACCCTTTTCAATTTCTTCAATCTCAACTTCACATCCAAGATCTTCGCACCATTGTGCAAGTTTATTTATGACTTCTGCATTGCCTTCATCCCAACTTGAGTCGGTTGAGCTTATTGAAGAGGTTGAAATGAGTTGTTGATAATAATCTTTAAATTCCGGAAATTTCATTTATTCATACATCCACTGTTGACACAAAAGAGAGAATTCTGTAAAACACATATTAAATCACATTAAGTGAATAAAAATACAATTTAGTTGAGTTTGAGTGAATAACTAAATTGAGAGAAGGAAAGGATACCTTCAATATGGGCAACACTCACGTTACCCTGAATGGCTTTTCCCTTCAATAAGATTTAAGAGATAGCAGGGACTAATTATGTTGAAAACAGCCATTATAGGAGCGAGTGGATACACAGGAGCTGAATTAGCTCTGATGGTATTTAAGCATCCACATCTTTCTTTATCGGGTTTATATGTTTCAGAAAACAGTTTAGATAAAGGAAAAGCGATCAGTGAATTGCATGGTTCATTAAAAGGAATTGTTGATGAAGCATTGCAACCATTAGTTAATGTGAACCAAGTTGCTAAAGAGTGTGATGTTATTTTGCTAGCAACTGCCCATGAAGTCAGTCATAACTTAGCAGCAACATTTTTAGAAAATGGCTGCGTAGTATTCGATTTATCTGGCGCTTTTCGTGTGAAAAAAGAAGGCTTTTACAGTGAGTTCTATGGTTTTGAGCATCAATATGAAGCGTGGTTAGATAAAGCCGTTTATGGTTTAGCTGAGTGGAATGCTGAAGCTATAGCGAAAGCACAATTGGTTGCTGTTCCTGGCTGTTATCCGACTGCGTCACAATTAGCACTAAAACCGTTAGTTAAATCTGAATTATTAGATAAGAATCAATGGCCTGTTATAAATGCAACTAGCGGGGTAACAGGAGCTGGACGTAAGGCAAGTTTAACCAGCTCTTTCTGTGAAGTGAGCTTACAACCTTATGGAGTGTTCAATCATCGCCACCAACCCGAAATTGCAGCTCATTTAGGTTGTGATGTAATTTTCACTCCTCATTTAGGTAATTTTAAGCGTGGAATTTTAGCGACGATCACGACTAAATTAGCGCAAGGCGTGACAGAAAAAGAAATCCAAGAGGCGTTTGAAACGGCTTATACCCAAACGCCAGCGGTGCGTTTATTAGGTAATGAAATGCCAAAAATACAATCCGTCGAGAAAACCCCTTTTTGCGATATTGGATGGAAAGTGCAAGGAGAGCATTTAATCGTTGTTTCTGCCATTGATAACTTGTTGAAAGGTGCATCAAGTCAAGCAATGCAATGCATTAATATTCGTTTTGGTTTTCCGGTATTAACTGCATTGATTTAAGGAAGAATAATAAATATGAATCAACGTCCATTGGTTATAAAGCTTGGTGGAGCAGTATTGTCTTCAATCGATACGCTCACGCTGTTATTTAAAACAATTTCAAATTATCAACAGCAAGCCAAGCGTTCTCTTATTATTGTTCATGGTGGTGGCTATCTTGTTGATGAGCTTATGGCAAAGCTTCAATTAGAAACAATAAAAAAAGAGGGGTTACGAGTTACTCCAAAAGATCAGATTGGTTATATCACAGGTGCGTTGGCTGGAACGGCAAATAAAATGCTACAGGGCCAAGCCATGAAAAATAACGTTAAGGCAATTGGCTTAAGTCTGGCTGATGGTGGTTTGTGTCAGATCACTCAATTAAACCCTGAATTAGGTAATGTAGGCTTAGCAACGGTTGGTGATGCAAAAGTATTAGAGGCGATTTTAGCAACTCAAGTAACGCCCATTATTAGCTCTATCGGTATTACGAATGATGGTGAATTAATGAATGTAAATGCTGATCAAGCTGCGGTTGCAGTAGCGACAGCATTGGATGCTGATTTGGTTCTATTGTCAGACGTTCCCGGAGTGCTAGATGCCGAAAAACAGCTGATTAAGAGTTTGGACTCAGCGCAAGCTGAAATGTTAATTCACCAAGCTGTTATTACCGATGGCATGATAGTTAAAGTTCGTGCAGCGTTGGATGCTGCTCAAGAATTAGGGCGAGCAATAGAAGTGGCTTCATGGCGCTCACCAGAAAAATTAGCTGAGTTGTTTATTGGAAACAGCATTGGCACACAATTTCAGCCTCAATAGGCAATGTAATTTTAAGAATATAGTCGCCGCGAGTTGTGCGGTTCAAGGAGAATAGAATGAGTAAGAAAGTAGAAGTAAACAAGGTTGTTGTCGCATACTCTGGTGGCTTAGATACCTCTGTGATCATCCCATGGTTAAAAGAGAATTATAACTGTGAAGTGATTGCTTTTGTTGCGGATGTTGGTCAAGGCGAAGAAGAACTTGAAGGTATTGAAGCGAAGGCAATTGCATCGGGGGCGACTGAGTGTTACATCGCTGATTTAAAAGAAGAAATGGTTTCTGAGTATATTTTCCCAACGCTAAAAACAGGCGCGTTGTATGAAGGTAAATATTTACTAGGAACGTCAATGGCACGTCCTATCATTGCTAAAGCACAAGTTGAAGTGGCTCGTAATGTGGGTGCAGATGCGCTTTGTCATGGTTGTACTGGTAAAGGTAATGACCAGATTCGTTTTGAAGGTGCGTTTGCTGCACTAGCTCCAGATCTTCATGTTATTGCTCCATGGCGTGAGTGGGATCTTGTGAGCCGCGAAGAGTGTTTAGATTATTTGGCTGAGCGTAATATCCCTTGTACCGCTTCTCTTACTAAGATCTACTCTCGTGATGCTAATGCATGGCATATCTCAACGGAAGGTGGGGTTTTAGAAGAAACATGGAATGCACCAAATGACGATTGTTGGGCATGGACTGTTGATCCTGAGCAAGCACCAAATGAAGCAGAAACGATTTCATTAAAAGTAGAAAAGGGTGCAGTTGTTGCGGTTGATGGTAAATCGATGACGCCTTATGAAGTGGTTGTATGCTTAAATGAGAAAGGGGCAAAACACGGTGTTGGTCGTATTGATATCGTTGAAAACCGTTTGGTAGGAATGAAGTCTCGTGGCTGTTATGAAACTCCAGGGGGCACGATCATTAATGAAGCGCTGCGTGCAGTTGAGCAACTTGTTTTAGATAAAACGTCATTTGAGTTCCGTGAAGAGCTAGGCATTAAAGCTTCTCACCTTGTTTATGATGGTCGTTGGTTTACACCGTTATGTAAATCTATCTTAGCGGCATCAGAAGAGCTAGCAAAAGACGTGAATGGTGAGGTCGTTATTAAGTTGTATAAAGGTCATGCGACGGTAATTCAAAAGCGTTCTGATAACAGTTTATATTCAGAAGAATTTGCTACTTTTGGTGCTGATGAAGTGTATGACCAAAGTCATGCCGAAGGCTTTATTCGTCTTTACTCACTATCAAGTCGTATTCGTGCGCTAAATAGCAAATAAGTAATGCGTGTTGTTTATTAAGAACAACATTTAAACAATTTGTTTTACACTATGTCGAAGCTCGTTTTATATAAACGGGCTTCGATTTTTTGTATATAACGGTGAATACCAAGCCAATATCCAATTATATTGATTAATGTAATCTAAGTTGAATAAAATTAACCTGAATAAATATGTAAAAATAGTGAATTTTTTCTTTATTTTTATCTGTAATTACCGTAAGTTAAAACCATCAAGAAAAATACTGAATTTAATCAGAACAAAAGCAGTGAGCATTGTGCATTTAGGAGAGACAGCATGGCATTATGGGGCGGACGTTTTAGTCAAGCAGCAGACACCAGATTCAAACAGTTTAACGATTCACTTCGTATTGATTACCGCCTTGCAGAACAAGATATTGTTGGTTCGATTGCATGGTCTAAAGCATTGCTTTCAGTAGGTGTTATTACCGAACTTGAGCAGCAAAAGCTTGAATTAGCACTGAATGAATTAAAATTAGAAGTAATGGAAGATCCTGAACAGATCTTATTGTCTGATGCTGAAGATATTCACAGTTGGGTAGAAACTCAATTGATTGGTAAAGTCGGTGACTTAGGTAAAAAGCTCCATACTGGCCGCTCTCGTAATGACCAAGTAGCAACTGATTTAAAACTTTGGTGTCGTCAACAAGGGCATCAATTGTTACGTACGCTTGATCAATTACTTAATCAATTAGTGAATGTGGCAAGTGAGCATCAAGCGACAGTTCTTCCTGGTTATACGCACTTACAACGTGCGCAGCCAGTGACTTTTGCTCATTGGTGTTTAGCTTATGTTGAGATGATTGAGCGTGATTATTCTCGTCTTGAAGATGCCATTACTCGTTTGGATACTTGTCCGTTAGGTTCAGGGGCTCTTGCTGGTACCGCTTACCCTATGGATCGTGAAAAGCTAGCTCGTAACCTTGGATTCCAACGTGCAACACGTAATAGTTTGGACTCGGTATCGGATCGTGATCATGTCATGGAACTCATGTCGATCGCTTCCATTTCAATGTTGCACCTTTCTCGTCTTGCTGAAGACATGATTTTCTACAATTCAGGTGAATCTAATTTCATCGAATTGGCTGATACAGTGACGTCAGGCTCTTCACTTATGCCACAGAAGAAAAACCCAGATGCACTGGAGTTAATCCGTGGTAAGTGTGGACGTGTATATGGTGCAATGGCTGGCATGATGATGACAGTAAAAGCATTGCCATTGGCTTACAATAAAGACATGCAAGAAGATAAAGAAGGCTTATTTGATGCACTGGATAGCTGGTCTGATTGTATTGAAATGGCTGCGTTGTGTTTTGAAGGAATCAAGATTAATGGTGAACGTACGCTTGAAGCAGCAAAACAAGGGTATGCAAACTCAACAGAACTGGCTGATTACTTGGTAGCGAAAGGCATTCCATTCCGTGAAGCTCACCATATTGTTGGTGTTGCCGTTGTCGGTGCGATTGAAAAAGGTTGTGCATTAGAAGAACTTTCTCTTGCTGAACTGAAAGCGTTCTCTGAGGTGATTGAAAATGATGTGTATGAAATCCTCACCATTGAATCTTGTCTTGCAAAACGTTGTGCATTAGGTGGCGTTGCGCCTGAGCAAGTTGCATATGCCGTTGAGCAAGCAGGTAAACGTCTACAAGAGCGTGATAATGCAGGTGTGAAGGTTCGTCCAGCTCGTTTAACTGATCTAGATGCACTGGAAGGTATGGTTGCTTACTGGGCTGGGTTGGGTGAAAACTTACCACGTAATCGTAATGAATTAGTCCGTGATATTGGTTCATTTGCTGTGGCAGAGCATCACGGAGAAGTCACAGGCTGTGCCTCTTTGTATGTGTATGACTCAGGTCTTGCAGAAATTCGTTCATTAGGTGTTGAAGCTGGGTGGCAGAGTCAAGGTCAAGGTAAAGCCATTGTTCAGCATTTAGTTGAAAAAGCACGTGAGATGGCGATTAAGAAAGTCTTTGTATTAACTCGTGTTCCAGAGTTCTTTATGAAACAAGACTTTATTCCTACCTCTCGTTCATTGTTGCCAGAAAAGGTGCTGAAAGATTGTGATCAATGCCCACGTCAACATGCGTGTGATGAGGTAGCACTAGAAGTGAATCTACAAGAGCAAGTGATCATTAAAAGCAGTGTAGCTTAGTTCGTATTGCAAATATTTATGCGATTGAGTTAACTAAATAAGCGGAATAAAAAAGAAAAAGTGGTGAACTTTTTAATTAAGTATTAGTCTTATTAATACTGCTTTTTCTTAGAAAGATTCTAAGAGGCCCCAATGCTTATATGGTATTGGGGCTTTATTTTATCTGCTTACTTACTGTGATTGGTATTATTCAAGCGGTAATAAGCCATAGCGATAAGATGTAAAACAAGTAAGCCAGTAAAGGCTGAGCTCACCATAAATGTGGCGATTGCTTCTATTTTATATGGCGTCATTTGAAAGAACTCCAACCAAGTCAACCATCCGCCAATAGAAAGAAATGTCAGTTGTTTCATACAACGCGTACAGCGACCTAGTTTTTGTTTGAAAATGTCTGAGCGACAAGTTTTACATGTCATGTATTGAGTTCTTTGATTGATAAGCAAGTGGAGAGAACTTTAAATGCAAAAAGACCAATGCGCAAACATTGGTCTTTTTATTTTTTGTGACTTTTTAATCTGATTAACAGCCCGGACCACAATCCATGCAGTGTTTGATCATTTCAGGACCTAAATGTAATTTCGCATTTAAATCACGAAGAGCAGTACGAACACCTTCTTCGATTACTGGGTGATAGAAAGGCATATCTAGCATTTCTGACACTGTCATCTTGTTTTGGTGTGCCCAAGCTAACAAGTGAGCTAAGTGTTCTGCGTTTGGTCCCATCATTTCAGCACCAAGGAAACGACCTGTCCCTTGCTCACCGTATACATGAAGAATGCCTTTATTGCGTAACATCACTCGTGAGCGGCCTTGGTTTTCAAAAGAGACTTCACCTGTTGCAAAACAGCCACAAGTACCTAAGCGTGTTGTGATTTCTTTATACGTTTCACCAACCATGGCAATCTGTGGGTCAGAGAATACCGCTGAGATTTTTGAGCGGCGAAGACCTGCACGGATCTCAGGGAAGCGACCTGCATTATCACCAGCAATACGCGCTTGGTCTGCGGCTTCGTGTAATAACGGCAATTGGTTACTTGCATCACCAGCAATAAATACCGTTGGTAGTGATGTTTGTAGGGTATAGAAATCTGCTGTTGGTACACCACGTTCATCTAATTCAATTGATGTATTTTCTAAGCCCAGTTTATCGGTATTTGGACGACGGCCCGTTGCTGCTAATACATATTCAACAATATTAGTTTCTAGCTCACCTTGTTTGTTGATGAATTGAATTTCAACGCGATCTTCACCTGATTCGGTGGTAATACGCTTCATGCTTTCAACTTTTACGTCTGCATCAAGATAAAACTCTTCATTGAACGCTTTGTTTGCATACGCCATTACTTCTGGGTCAGTAACAGGACCTACTTGACCACCTAAGCCAAACAGTTTGGTTTCAACACCTAAACGGTGAAGAGCTTGACCAAGTTCAAGACCAATAACACCAGGGCCAAATACCGCAACGGATTTTGGAAGGTCATCCCAGTTAAATACGTCATCATTAATGATTAAACGATCACCCAGTTCATTCCAAACTGCTGGATAAGCAGGACGAGAACCAGTAGCGATAACAATACGTTTTGCATTAATGATGGTGTGATCATCAACTTGAAGCGTGTTGTCATCTAAAAATTTTGCGTAGCCAGAGATTTTATCTTCAGCCGGAATTTCATCAACGCCTTCTAAAACAAACCCAACAAAACGGTCACGCTCAAACTTAACGCGTTCCATTACTTCACGGCCATTAATTACGATTTCACCTTGAGGGTGGATACCAAATTTAGGAGCTTTTTCAATTTGGTGAACGCTTTCTGCTGCAGCAATTAATAGCTTAGATGGCATACAACCAACGCGAGCACAAGTGGTACCGTAAGGGCCGCCTTCGATCATGACAACACTGTCAGTATGTGCTTTTGCTGCACGGTAAGAGCCTAAACCTGCTGTACCGCCACCGATAACAGCTACATCAACATTGACTTGTTTCATAATTCATATCTCACGTAGATTTATTTTAGAAGAAGAGTTTGAAATGGTAGCCCACGATTTGTGGGCTACTTTTCATTAACGGTTACGTTAACGATTAAGCTAGGAAAGCTTCTAGTTCTTCGCTACCACCGATGTGTTTACCACCGATGAATACTTGAGGAACTGTAGTGCGACCAGTGATAGCTCGTAGACTTACTGTGGTTGCATCTTTACCTAGTACCACTTCTTCGTAGTTTAGGCCTTTGTCGATTAGGTTTTGTTTCGCTTTCATACAGAAAGGACAACCTGGTTTTGTGAATACTGTAATTGACTCTTGTTCTTTATGTTCAGGAGCAAGGTAGTTCAGCATAGTGTCTGCATCAGATACTTTGAACGGGTCGCCTGGTACGTCTTCTTCGATGAACATTTTTTCAACTACGCCATTTTTAACTAGCATGCTGTAACGCCATGAACGCTTACCAAAACCAAGGTCGTTTTTCTCAACTAACATACCCATGCCGTCTGTGAATTCACCATTACCATCAGGGATGAAAGTGATGTTTTCTGCTTCTTGGTCTGCTTTCCATGCGTTCATTACGAAAGTATCGTTTACTGATACACATAGGATGTCATCAACGCCATTCTCTTTAAATACAGAATGCAACTCGTTGTAGCGAGGTAGGTGGCTTGAAGAACATGTTGGTGTAAAAGCACCTGGAAGACTGAATACGATAACTGTTTTGTCTTTAAATAGTTCTTCTGTTGTTACGTTAACCCAAGCATCACCTTGACGAGTAGGGAAAGTTACTTGAGGAACTGATTGACCTTCTTTAGATGTAAACATAATAATGTCCTTTAATTTAAATAATTTTGAATTTCTTTTTCGGGGTCTGCCCGTTTGATGTAGCTATTATGCAAAAGTTACCTTGATAGCTCTAATCGTTTGGTGTTATCGTTTCAATCGTTAAAATCTATCAATTAATATTTGATAATAAAGTGGTAAAGCTTACGGGAGTTTAATACATGAATATCCGAGATTTTGAGTACTTGGTCGCACTTGCTGAGCATAAACACTTTCGTAAAGCGGCAGAATCTTGTTTTGTTAGTCAGCCGACATTAAGTGGACAAATCAAGAAGTTAGAAGATGAAGTTGGTTTGGCTTTATTAGAGAGAACCAGTCGCAAAGTCTTGTTCACTGAGGCTGGGTTGCAATTAGTCGAGCAAGCGAAAAAGATCTTACTTGAAGTAAAACGCTTTTCTGAACTTGCCAATCAACAAGGTAAGGAAATGACAGGCCCGTTGCATTTAGGGTTTATACCTACTGTTGGGCCTTATGTGTTGCCATGGATTGTTCCAACATTGAAAGCACAGTTCCCAGATTTAAATTTATACCTTCATGAAGCGCAGACGCATCAATTAGTGAAAATGCTAGAAGAGGGGAAAATTGACTGCATGATTTTGGCTTCAGTAGAAGAAACTAATATGTTTATCGAGGTTCCTGTTTACGATGAGCCTATGGTACTTGCTGTGCCTAAAGATCATAAATGGGCAACAGAAGTGTCGATTGATATGTCTCGTTTGAGTGGTGAATCGGTTCTTATGTTAGGAGATGGGCATTGTTTACGAGATCAAGCCTTAGGTTTTTGTTTTGCTGCAGGGGCTAAAGATGATGATCATTTTAAAGCAACCAGTTTAGAAACGTTACGTAATATGGTCGCTGCCGGCGGGGGTATTACGTTAATGCCGTACTTGTCAGTACCAAAAGAAAAAGAGCGTGATGGTGTGTGTTATTTACCTGCTCAAGATCCTGTTCCTCATCGTCAAATCGTTTTAGCTTATCGCCCTGGTTCACCACTAAGAGCTCGATATGAGTCACTGGCTAAAGAGATTGAGAATAAAATGTCTAATGTTATTCGTAGCTAAATTAAGCTTATAAAAAAGGCACGCTACATATCTAGCGTGCCTTTGTATTAAAGTGATTTTAAGGGATTAGAACAGACTTTCGTCTTCCATTCCGTCACCATCTGCATCGTGTGATGAATAAATAGTGTCTTGGAAATCTTGTTCTACGTATTCTGTTGGTTGAGTTCCACCAGCAAAATATTCCCACATACTGGTTTCATCATTTTTGTTGGTTAGTAGACCTGTTTCTCGATCTATCTTCACTTTAATGATGTTTGCAGGAAGTTGTTGTTTTTCTTCAGGAACACCTTCTAATGCGACCTTCATGAAATTAACCCAAGCGTAAATAGCCGTTTTACCACCAGCTTCACCACCAAAAGACATCTCTTCTTTGGTCATGTTGTCGTTTTTGGTTGTATAACCTAATCGATGTGATGGATTATCAAAACCAACCCATGCTGTTGCTACTACGTTTGGACCATATCCGTTATACCAAGCATCAACAGAGTCATTAGTTGTACCTGTTTTACCACCAATATCACGACGTTTTAATACTTGTGCACGCCAGCCAGTACCATTCCAACCTGTACCTTTACGCCAACTACCGCCACCCCAAATGTTGCTGTACATCATTTGTTTAGTTAAGAACGCATTTTGTGCAGAAATTACTTTTTTCGCATAAGGTGAGTCTTCATCATTTTGATGAGAACAATCACGTTGGCAAATGGTTTTTGGTGTTGCTTTGTAAACTTCATCACCAAATGGACCAGTAATGTGGTCAATATAGTAAGGTTCTACGTAATAACCATTGTTAGCAAATACTGCGAAGCCTTGTGCCATTTGAACTGGTGTTAAACTACCAGCACCAAGAGCAATGGTTTCAGAGCGTGGAAGTTCATCTTTCTTAAAGCCAAAACGTGTTAGGTAATCAATAGTTTCATCTAAACCAACATCACGTAAAACACGAACCGCCATTACGTTTTTAGATTGAGCTAAACCAATACGTAAACGAGCAGGGCCAACATAAGTTGGTGGTGAATTTTTCGGTCTCCATGCTGTACCTTGACTCTCATCCCATGTATTAATTGGCGCATCGTTAATTAAACTAGCTAATGTTTTACCGTGGTAAAGTGCCGCGGAATAAATAAATGGCTTGATACTTGAACCAACCTGACGAACAGATTGAGTTGCTCGGTTAAACTTGTTATGAACAAAGTTAAAACCACCAACCAAAGAAGTAATTGCACCATCTCTTGGGTCCATAGCAACAAATGCTGTGTTCGCTGCAGGTACTTGGCTTAGCTTCCATACGGTTGTTGTTACATCGTCTGTTGTCTCTTGGCTTAATGGACGAACATAAATTTGTTCACCAACCGCTAAGATATCAGAAGCACGACGTGGTGCAGGTCCTTGGCGCTTGTCTGTTTTAAAGCGACGAGCCCACTTTAGACCATCCCAAGGAATAGTTGCGACGCCATTATTTTTAATATCAACCGTTGCTGTTTTACCTTTAATTGAAGTAACAACAGCAGGCATTAACTCACCGTATGACGGTTCGTTTTTAAGGTGCTTAGTAATTGCTTCTTCATCAAGAGGTGTTGCTTTTGGTTCCCATACAGTTTTAACTGCACCACGGTAACCATGACGCTCGTCATAAGCTAATAGGTTATCAATTGATGCTTTATTAGCAGCAGCTTGCATTTTTGAATCTACGGTTGTGTAGATGTTCATACCCGAAGTATAAGCCGCTTCTTCACCGTATTTGTTTACCATCCAAGCACGAGCAATTTCAGCAATATAGGGTGCTTGTAATTCGATTTCTGCACCGTGGTATTTAGAAATAACCACCTCGGCCTTTGCATCATCAAATTCTTGTTTTGTTATGTAGCCTTCATCAAGCATACGAGCAAGAACAACATTACGACGTGTTGTTGCACGATCAACAGAATAAATAGGGTTCATTGTTGATGGGGCTTTTGGTAAACCTGCGATAATAGCAACTTCACCTAAGGTCAGTTGGCTCACTTCTTTTCCAAAGTAAACATGAGCGGCCGCACCAACACCATAAGAACGATAACCTAAGTAAATTTTATTTAGGTAGAGCTCTAAGATCTCTTGTTTTGTTAATAGCTGCTCAATGTGAACGGCAATAAAGATCTCTTTAACTTTACGCATGATTTTCTTTTCATTAGATAAAAAGAAGTTACGTGCAAGTTGTTGAGTGATGGTACTTGCCCCTTGCTTTGCAGAGCCAGAAGCTAATACCGCAAAGGCGGCACGAGTAATACCGATTGGGTCAAAACCATAGTGGCTATAAAAGCGGCTATCTTCAGTGGCAATGACGGCTTCAAGTAGATGAGGCGGCATTTCTTCCAGTTTCAATGGAATACGGCGCTTTTCACCAAATTGTGCGATTAACTTACCATCGCGGCTATATACCTGCATTGGTGTTTGCAGTTGAACATCTTTTAATGTTGCCACATCTGGTAATTCTGGCTTCACATATTGGTAGAAACCAAAAATTGTTGTGACCCCAAGAATTATGCAAACCAATGTAACTATTAGTAGTGCCTTTATGAACTTCACCTGATATTTCCCGTTTACTTTAATCTGTATTATCGTTTCTGACCCATAACTGAGTAGTATAAATATAACACAACAAAAAATAACGCAAATAAACGCTTAATTTTGAGATATTTATTTATTACTTGGAGTTAAATCAGGATGATCTACCCCACTATTACAGGTTTAGATGTAGGGCATCATAGCATTAAAGCCGTATCTGTAAGGTTAAAGAAAGGTCAATTAGATCTCGTTAGTTCTTTTGAAGTTTTATTGCCTGAATCTGTATTTGTGGATACCAATAATTTAAATGTCGAAGAATTAAAGCCTTATTTATCTCGAATAAAGAAACAGTTAAAGCTAAATCAAAAGCAAATCGCGTTCTCTATCCCTGATAGCAGTATTACGAGCAAAGTAGTGCAAATTGATAGTCAACTCGATGAACGAGAAACGGAATTTGCGATTGCCCATAATTTTGAGCAGCATTCTTCTTTTTCATCAGATGACCTTAATATTGATTATGTTGCCTCTGAACATAGAGGGACTGGCAGCTTACAGACGATCACTTACCAAGTTTTTGCGACCCGAAAAGATTTAATTAACTCTCGTCAGCGTTGTTTTGAATCTGCTGGACTTAAACCTGTGCTTGCAGATGCTCATTCAAATGCACTTTTAACGTTATGGCAGAGAGCGATAGCGGTTTATCCCGACAAAAAGAATTGGATGCTGATCGATATTGGTTATATGCAGACTGTTTTCTGTATTGCTTCTCCGAGTCAACATTTATATAGCAAACACATTTCATTTGGTGCTGTAGCTCAAGAGAAAGAGACAAACTCAATTAACGAAGATAACTCAATTGACCTGTCCGCTGGGACGCTTTTTATTAAGCAGTTATCTGAACATATTCATCGTCAAGTTACTCTTTATTCATCGGTTAACCAACATAAGGTTGAAGGAGTATGGATTACTGGTGGTGGCTCTATGCTACCGGGATTATCGGATTCGTTAAGCTACGAACTATCGCTACCAACGGTGGATTTAAATCTTCTTTCTTTGTTTCAAACGCCAAAGAAAAGAGTGGGTTCGTTTCATGAACAAAAAAATCAATACGCATCAGCTCTTGGATTGGCATTGAGAGGGATCGAATGGCTTACCAAATAAACCTACTACCTTGGCGAGAAAAGCAGAGAGCAAGATATAAGCAACGTTTTATTGCATTACTTTGTGCAGGGGTGACGCTATCTGTCGGTATTCAATGGGGGATTGCGCAATATCTAGAGCAACAAGTTTCGATTCAGACACAACGTAAGCAATCGTTAGAAAAGCATATCTCTTGGTTAAACAATGAATTAAAAGATCTTAACGAAGTTGGAAAGGAGCATGAAGCGATATTAACTCGTCTTGATGTTGTCGAACAGTTACAGCAGAACCGAAACAAAACCACTCAGCTATTGAACATTTTACCCGACATCATTACTGAAGGTATTTATCTAAATAAAGTACGCATGTATGAAAGGGAAGTTGAGATTAAGGGGTTCAGTGATAGCAACTCTCGACTAGCAAGCATGTTGGATAAATTAGAGCGTTCCTCTCAAATTACCTCAGTAGAAATGCACTCTATTGTCTCTGGACAAAAAATATTTGGTCATGATGTCAGTAGTTTTGAAGTCTCATTTAAATTACTTCCTCCAGTGAAAAAGGAACCGTCGTAATGGATTGGCGTGAATTAGATTTAGATGAAATTACGGAATGGCCGATTGTTCCGCAGCTGTTAGTGATTTTGTTGTTGTGTTTATGTATTCAAGGTGCTGGATATTGGTTTTGGTTACAACCAATACAAGAAAGTATCGAGCAGTCAAAATTGGATGAAATAAGCTTAAAAACAACGGTGAAATATAAATATAACCAAGTTGCTGCTATGCCCAAAATGAAAGATCAATTGAATGAATTGAATCTACGATATGAGTTTTTGTCACAGCAGCTACCCGCTCAAAAAGAGTTAGCAAGCATGCTTTCGGGTATCAACCAGGTTGGTATTCAAAATAAGCTGACTTTTACTCGGATTGACTGGGGTGAGAAGCAAAATAAAACCTTTTTATATAAGTTACCTCTGAATATTGAGCTGACAGGGCAATATCACGACATCGGCTCGTTCTCTGAAGCCATGGCTGATTTACCACGTATTGTCAGCTTGGAAAACATAGATATTCAAAGGGTGAGTAAGGAGAGTAGTACATTGCACTTTCGTGTAATGGCTTATACCTACCAGTTTAGGGGGGACCATGAATAGTCGGATGTTTGTTTCAGCCATAACCTTGATGTTGATGGTTGGGTGTAAAGCGAATAAGGACTCTCTTGATACTTTTTATACTGATGCTAAACGATCAGGACATAAAGAGGTGGAAGTATTAGCTAACGTTGTACCTTTTGAGGTGGAAGTGTATGCCCAATCAGAAGCACGCTCCCCCTTTGTTCTTCCTAAGCAACCTGAGCGGGTAACCCAACCGAAAAAGAAAAAAACGTGTTGGCAGCCGAAATACAGAAAAAAAACGGGAGCATTAGAGCGATATTCATTGCGTAAGTTACGTTTAAAAGGCGTGATGGGAGCAGACCAAGACATTACCGCTTTAATACAAACACCGAAAGGGAGTGTGATTAAAGTTCGCAAAGGGCAGTACATGGGGACCAATAATGGTCAAGTGGTTGCGATTAAATCAAAACAAATTACGTTGAAAGAAACCCTGCCAGATGGAATGGGATGCTGGCAACAAAGATATGTAAAACTGGCGTTGAAACATTAATTGAAATAAAGGATTAGGAATCTCTCATGTCGCTAGGACGCAATAAACTCATCAATTCATATTGTATTCGGTTATGTGCATTTATTATGTTCAGTTTCGTTCATTTGAATGCCATTGCTGAAGAGTCAGTGATGAATCAGCTTGTTGAAGTAGATTTTCAACTAAGTAAGAAAAAAGAAGGTGTCATAACAGTAGAGTTAGCTTCTGCTGCTGCGACGGTGGATTTACGTAAAGAAAAAGATAAGTTGATTATTGAATTGCATGACACCAAAGTCAGCGATGATAAATTGGTTATCTTAGATGTTGAAGATTTTGCCACTCTTGTTTCTCGTATTGAAACATTTAGAGAGCCAAGTAGTACTGTTTTATCTGTTGATGTTAAAGGCGACTATCAATATGACTACTTCCTAAAAGGACCTTCTTTGCAAGTGGTGGTATCTCAATTGCCAGAAAGTGAGAAAAAATCGCCAATTAGCTCGAATAGTGAAGATAAAAGTAAGCCTATTTCGATTAACTTTCAAGATATTCCAGTTCGTCATGTATTGCAGCTGATCGCGGATTATAATGATTTTAACTTGGTTGTTGCTGACTCTGTTACGGGGAATTTAACCTTACGTCTGGATGGTGTGCCATGGCAGCAAGTGCTTGATATTATTCTTCAAGTTAAAGGGTTAGATAAACGTGTCGAGGGTAACGTTGTTTTGATCGCACCCAAAACAGAACTTGATGCACAAGAGCAGCAAGTATTAGAGCAAGCTCAAATGGCATCTGAGCTGGCTGCGCTATCATCTGAGATCCTTTCCATTAAATACGCTAAAGCGTCAGATATTGCAGAGCTGCTTGTTGGTGAAGGTGAAATTACCATGTTATCTAGCCGTGGCAGTATCACGGTAGATGAACGTACAAACTCTTTATTGTTAAGAGACCTTCCAGAGAACATTACGGTAATCAAAGACATCATTGATACGTTAGATATTCCAATTAAACAGGTTCAAATTGAAGCTCGTATTGTAACGGTAAATGAAGGTAACTTAGATGAGTTAGGGGTTCGTTGGGGGATAACCAATACCAACGGCAGTACAACAGTTGGTGGCTCTATTGAAAGCAATTTAGCCGCTGTGGGATTGTATGATGGCGGTGGAAGTGATGATAAGAAGAGTGGCAATAATAGTCTTCCTGTCGATGATTTCTTAAATGTGAACTTAGGGCTAGCGAATCCTGCCGCTTCAAGCATTGCTTTTCAGGTGGCGAAATTAGGCTCTGATTTATTGCTTGATTTAGAACTTTCGGCACTTCAAGCTGAATCTAAGGCTGAGATTATCTCTAGTCCACGTTTGATTACCACCAATAAGAAACCTGCGTATATTGAACAAGGTACAGAGATCCCTTACTTAGAAGCTTCATCCAGTGGGGCAACATCCGTTTCATTTAAAAAAGCGGTATTAAGCTTAATGGTGACGCCACAAATTACGCCTGATAATCGATTAGTTTTAGACTTAACGGTAACACAAGATAGACCAGGGCAAGTGGTTAAAACGGGTACTGGTGAGGCGGTAGCTATTGATACTCAACGTATTGGTACTCAAGTATTAGTTGATAATGGAGAAACGGTTGTTTTAGGTGGTATTTATCAACATTCGTTATCAAATAGCGTTGAGAAAGTGCCTCTTCTTGGTGACTTACCTCTGCTTGGGGCGTTATTTCGTCGAAGCTCTGAAAATATAGGTAAAAAAGAATTATTGATATTCGTTACGCCAAAAGTTGTTATACAGTAATGAGATAGTATTCAAATTCAGCATGATTTATAGGAAAAAAAGCGGTAAAAAAAAATAATTATGCTGAACTTTTCATCTAGCTATTGCAATCACTACTAGTTAGCTGAGATAATTTTCGGTCTGATCACGAAATATCTGTGAGGAATATGGTGCCACAGGCGAGCGTCTATTAAAGAGACAACTGTTGGCAATGTCGTTAATGAACTTTGCATAATTTCTGAAAAATGGCTGAAAAACGAAATATTTTCCTTGTTGGCCCAATGGGCGCCGGCAAAAGCACAATTGGTAGACACTTAGCTCAACAACTTCATATGGAGTTTCTTGATTCTGATACGGTAATCGAAGAACGCACAGGCGCAGATATTGCTTGGGTTTTCGATGTTGAAGGTGAAGAAGGTTTCCGTAAACGTGAAGAAGGTGTGATTAACGATCTTACTCAAGAGCAAGGTATTGTTCTTGCGACGGGTGGTGGCTCTGTAATTAGTAAAGAGAGTCGTAATCGTTTATCTGCTCGTGGTGTTGTTGTATATCTTGAAACTACAATTGAGAAGCAGTTAGCACGCACACAACGTGATAAAAAACGTCCACTGCTTCAAACTGATGAGCCTCGTGAAGTGTTAGAAGCACTAGCGAAAGAACGTAACGCACTTTATGAAGAAGTGTCTGATTACGTTGTTCGTACCGATGATCAAAGTGCAAAAGTAGTTGCAAACCAAATCATTCAAATGCTTGAAGAGCGTTAATTTAAGCAATTAATAGACATAAAGTGGGAACGAATCATGGAAACGATTCATGTAGATTTAGCAGAACGTAGCTATCCCATCTCTATCGGCGCCGAGTTGTTTTGCAACCCGGCGCATTTTTCATCTGTAATACCTGCCAAAAAACGTGTTGTCGTTATTAGTAATGTGACGGTTGCGCCTCTGTATGCCCAACAAATTATTGACACTTTAAACACCTTTGAATGCCAAGTATCACTGCTTGAATTAGACGATGGTGAACAATATAAAAATTTAGATACTTTTAACCAAATACTTACTTTCTTACTTGAAGAAAATCACAGTCGTGATGTGACGATTGTTGCTTTAGGTGGTGGTGTTGTTGGTGATGTTGTTGGTTTTGCTTCTGCTTGCTATCAACGAGGTGTCGACTTTATTCAAATACCTACCACGCTTCTTTCTCAGGTTGATTCATCTGTTGGCGGCAAGACGGCCATTAATCACCCCCTTGGTAAGAATATGGTTGGTGCTTTCTATCAACCAAAAGCCGTTATTATTGATATAAACTGCCTTAAAACATTACCTGAGCGTGAATTTGCTGCAGGAATGGCTGAGGTGATTAAATATGGCATCATTGTTGATAGAGAGTTTTTTGATTGGCTTGATGAGAATATGGATAAATTATACGCGTTAGATCATGATGCGTTGATTTATGCGATTTCACGTTGTTGTCAAATCAAAGCGGATGTCGTTGCTAAAGATGAAAAAGAATCAGGAATGCGTGCACTCTTGAACCTAGGTCATACTTTTGGTCATGCGATTGAAGCTGAAATGGGTTACGGTAATTGGCTTCATGGTGAAGCAGTTTCTGCCGGAACGGTTATGGCAGCGGTAACCGCGCAAAAAGAGGGATTAATTTCCCAGTCTGATGTAGAGCGCATTTGTTCTATCTTAGAAAAAGCCAAGTTACCATTAAAAGCACCAAAAGAAATGACAGTAGATGCGTTTATGAAGCACATGATGCGTGATAAGAAGGTCTTATCAGGTAAATTGCGTTTGGTTCTACCAACTTCCATTGGTAGCTCTGAAGTAGTTACAGGTGTTTCTGAAAGCGTACTTGCTGAAGTAATTGAGCAATGTAAGGCATAGAAAAAGATATGAGTATTGGTCATGATTTAACTGTTTTGGAATTAGAAAGCCAAATTGATGTGTTATCCCGCATTCAGTTTGTTTCTCGTTTTGGTTCTAATTTAGTTCACATAGAAGGAGTCAAAGGCTCTGGTAAATCGTGGCTAGCTCAGCGTTACCTTGAAAAATGGTGTGATGATGCAGATCAAGTGCTATTGATGTGTCACCCAAATCAATCTATTCAACAACAGCGTGGCATTATTTTAAAGCAAGTGGTTCGAGACCCTTTGTTTAATGAGTCTGATTCTGTTGTCGATAGTGTTGGTCGAATGCTTGCTGGTGAAAAGTGTAACTTAGTCTTAGCGATTGATGATGCGCATTTGCTTTCATCTGAGCTTCTAAGTGAGTTATGGCTATTGGTTCAAAAAGCGCAATCGGCACCAAATTGGCAAATTAATATTTTATTATTTGCTGAAAAAGGAAAGCTAACTCAAACACTGTCTCAAATGTCTTATGGGCAGGATAATAAACCTGTTGATATTGATATTAATCCATTAACAGAAGAAGAAGCCGTTACTTTTGCTGAAATGTTAGTGGTTCGTTTTGCTGTCGATAAAGACGAAAAATCGCGTCTTCGTACTTTGGCCCGTAAATGTAAGCGTCTGCCCGCTGAACTAGTTGCTCTTGGGGAGAAGAAAACAGAGCGTCGCGTTATTATTCGTTCGGTGACTCGATCACCTGTTGGTATTTTAGGACTAGCGTCTGTTTTATTACTTGGTTCTGCTGGAGCGTATTGGTGGTTAAATCAATCATCAACGATGCCAATTTCATCTATTGTCGATAACACATTAGAGCAAGATACTCGAGTTGCATTAGATTTAGATGGAAATCCAACGTCAATTGATACTGAAGTAGATAAAACAAATCAACCAGAAGACGATACGCATTCTATTCCACCAGATGTAATTGATACTCCGATCATTGCTGAGACAACGGAAGAAGAAGGTAAGCGTGTGGTTGTTCCTTCAGAGTTAGTTGACTCTTTAGTAACTGAAGATAAAGAAGTACAAGAGAAACCAACACTGGACGTTGAACCTGTTCAACCAGAAGAAAAGCCAACGGTTGAAAAAGCACCTACAGCAACACAAGAAAAAGCGGATAAACCAAAAACAACATCTGAAAGTAAGAAAAAAGATGAAAAAACATCGGTTTCTACAGTAACGCCTGACAAAGCAGACTCTAAAATTACATTTACTTTAGCGGATAAAGAGCTAAAAGCGATTTCAAGTAAGCGTTATATATTGCAATTAGCTGCTTTGACTAATGAAGAGGCGGTGCAAGAATTTTTGGATGACCATAAAATAGAAGGTTCTGCTCGTATTTATCAAGCATTAAGAAATGGTTCTATTTGGTATATTGTTAGTTATGGTGATTATGAATCAATTTCATCCGCTCGTGGAGCAGTAAAAACTTTGCCAGCGTCAGTTCAAAGCTTGGGTCCTTGGGCTAAATCGTTAGTACAAGTCCATCGCGAGATTGATTCTGTAAAATAACCATAAGATAAACAGATCCTAGCTAAAAAATAGGGTACAATCCCCCGCTTTCTGGATTAAGGTAAAAAGGCGTAAAAGACGTATGAAAAAGCATCGCGCATTTCTCAAGTGGGCTGGCGGTAAATATAGCCTAGTAGAAGAAATTCAACGTCATCTCCCTGATGCTAGAAAATTGATAGAGCCTTTTGTTGGGGCGGGTTCTGTATTTTTGAATACAGATTATGATCATTATCTATTAGCGGATATTAATCCAGATCTTATCAATCTTTATAATCACCTTAAAGATGAACCGCAGCGTTTTATTGAAGACGCTCGCGCGTTATTTCAACCTGAATACAATAAAAAAGAAGTGTATTTAGCGTTACGTGTTGAGTTTAATCAGTGTACTGATACTTATCGTCGTTCGTTATTGTTTTTATACATGAATCGTCATGGTTTTAATGGTTTATGCCGTTATAACAAGAAAGGTGGCTTTAATGTGCCATTTGGTTCGTATAAAAAACCATATTTCCCAGAAAAAGAGATGGTGTTTTTTGCTGAAAAAGCGAAGAAAGCAACATTTGTTTGTGAAGGGTATATGGATACATTTAAACGTGCTCGCAAAGGTGCGGTTGTTTATTGTGATCCTCCTTATGCGCCGTTATCAACGACCGCTAACTTTACCTCTTATGCAGGAAATGGTTTTTCGTTGGATGATCAAGCTGCATTAGCTGATGTTGCAGAGAAAGCCGCATTTGAGCGTGATATACCCGTATTGATTTCAAATCACGACACAACATTGACTCGACGCTTATATCATGGTGCGACACTTAATACGATTAAAGTGAAAAGAACCATTAGCCGAAATGGGGCAGGGCGAAATAAAGTGGATGAGCTTATGGCTTTGTTTCATGCACCTAAATGCACAGAATAAGTTAACTTAAGACTCTTTTTTCTTCGAACGCCAGATTTATGTGATTTGTGTCCCTTTATTCACATAAGACAGCCCCCAAAATATCAGGTAGAATTGCGCCGTCGATTTAATCGATTGCGCTATATCAATTTAGCGGTATCTAAATAATTACTAACCTGAGGCTCAACATGAAAGATTTTTTGATCGCACCATCTATTCTCTCTGCTGATTTCGCTCGTCTAGGCGAAGACGTTGAAAAAGTACTAGCGTCAGGTGCTGATGTGGTTCACTTCGATGTAATGGATAACCACTATGTTCCAAATTTAACTTTTGGTGCTCCAATCTGTAAAGCATTACGTGATTATGGCATCACAGCTCCTATTGATGTTCATTTAATGGTTAAGCCTGTTGATAGTATTGTTCCTGAGTTTGCAAAAGCGGGTGCAACAATGATCACTTTCCATGTAGAAGCTTCAGAGCATATTGATCGTACACTTCAATTAATCAAAGAGCACGGTTGTCAGGCTGGTGTAGTTTTAAACCCAGCAACACCATTATCATGCCTTGAATACATCATGGACAAAGTGGATATGATCTTACTAATGTCTGTAAACCCAGGCTTTGGCGGTCAATCTTTCATTCCAAATACACTTGATAAGCTACGTGCAGTACGCAAAATGATTGACGAGTCAGGTCGTGATATTCGTCTTGAAATTGATGGTGGCGTAAAAGTGGATAACATCCGTGAAATCGCAGAAGCGGGTGCAGATATGTTTGTTGCAGGTTCAGCTATCTTTAATCAACCAAACTACAAAGAAGTGATTGATGAAATGCGTGCTGAATTAGCAAAAGTAAAAGGTAACTAAGGTTCATGTTTGAAGATATCAAACTGATCGCTTTTGATTTAGATGGAACGCTACTTGATAGCGTTCCTGATTTAGCTCGAGCGGTGGATCTTGCGATGCAAGACATGGGATACCCTCGCGTTACATTAGAGCAAGCATCTCATTGGATTGGTAATGGTGCAGATGTACTCGTTTCTCGCGCGTTAAGTCAAAACTATATCGTGAAAGATGATCTTGATGCTGAATTAATAAAGCAAGCTCGTGCAAGATTAGATCAACATTATCATGACGGCGGTCATCAACTTAGTCACCTCTATCCTGATGTCAAAGACACGTTAGAACGATTGCATCAGCAAGGTTATACCTTGGCGTTGGTAACGAACAAACCGTCTCAATTTGTACCTGAACTTCTTGAGCAGCATCAGCTTACTCACTTATTTAGTGATGTGATTGGTGGTGATACGTTCGCCGAGAAGAAACCGAATCCTTTTGCGCTAAATTGGCTGCTTGATAAACATGGTTTAACGGCGCCTCAAATGCTAATGGTCGGGGATTCTAAAAATGATATTCAAGCGGCTCAAGCTGCCGGATGTCATAGCTTTGCACTGACTTATGGCTATAATCATGGTGAACCTATCTCAGATAGCCAACCTGATGTAGTTAGCGATGAATTTAAGTATTTATTAGCCGTGTTGAGTATGGCAAGATAGTATTCATTGATAAGTACAGTGACTATTAATGTTCAGGCTTATCAAACTATATAGAATAACCATTAAATGATCCCACAGTGGATCATTTAATTTTTACAGTTAAACAAGGAATCATAACCATGAGCAAGCCCATCGTATTAAGTGGCGTTCAACCATCAGGTGAACTAAGTATCGGTAACTACTTGGGTGCTCTACGTCAATGGCAACAGATGCAAGACGATTATGATTGTCAGTACTGTGTGGTAGATTTGCATGCAATTACGGTTCGTCAAGATCCTAAAGCACTGCATGAAGCGACACTAGATGCGTTGGCAATTTGTCTAGCAGTTGGTGTTGATCCAAAGAAGAGCACGCTATTTGTTCAGTCACACGTTCCAGAGCATGCTCAGCTTGGTTGGCTTCTTAACTGTTACACTCAAATGGGTGAGTTGAGCCGTATGACTCAATTTAAAGATAAATCAGCACGTCATTCAAATGATGTCAATGTTGGTTTATTTGATTACCCAGTGCTAATGGCAGCGGATATTCTACTTTATGGTGCACATCAAGTGCCTGTAGGTAGTGATCAGAAACAACACTTAGAATTAGCGCGAGATATCGCAACACGCTTTAATAATATTTATAGCCCAGAAGCGCCAATCTTTACTGTGCCAGAACCTTACATTCCACAAGTGAATGCTCGTGTTATGAGCCTACAAGATGCGACGAAGAAAATGTCTAAATCAGATGATAACCGTAAGAACGTAATCACGCTGTTAGAAGAGCCTAAGTCAATTCTTAAGAAGATCAATAAAGCACAAACGGATGCAGAAATGCCACCACGCATTGCTCACGATTGGGAAAATAAAGCAGGTATTTCAAACCTTATGGGTCTGTACTCTGCTGCGACTGGCAAAACGTTTGAAGAGATCGAAGCACAATACCAAGGTGTTGAAATGTACGGTCCTTTCAAGAAAGATGTGGGTGAAGCGATTGTTACTATGCTTGAGCCGATCCAAGAAGAATACAAGCGTATTCGTGAAGATCGTGCTTATATGGATGCAGTAATGAAAGCGGGTGCTGAGAAAGCGTCTGAGCGTGCAGCTGTGACATTGAAAAAAGCGTATGAAGCAGTAGGTTTTGTTACTCGCCCATAGCGCCTTATTGTATTTAAGTTCCATCAATTGCTCGTAGGCTGACCTGCGAGCAATTTTTATTTTATCCATCTTATAAAGTAGTTCTTTTATGCTATTAATGATCGACAATTATGATTCGTTTACTTACAACCTATATCAGTATTTCTGTGAATTGGGTGTTGAAGTAAAAGTCGTTCGTAATGATGAAATCGATATTGTAGGTATTGAAGCACTAAACCCTTCTCATTTAGTTATCTCCCCAGGTCCATGTACCCCAAATGAAGCTGGCATTTCATTAGAAGCCATTAAGTATTTCGCCGGTAAATTACCGATTCTTGGCGTATGCTTAGGCCATCAATCCATTGCTCAAGTATTTGGTGGGGATGTGGTTCGAGCTAAAAAAGTCATGCACGGTAAAACTTCTGCAATTACTCACACTAGCCGTAGCGTTTTCAAAGGGTTAAATAACCCGCTTACGGTGACACGTTACCACTCATTGATTGTGAAAAAAGAGACACTACCAGAGTGCTTTGAAGTGACTGCATGGACAGAAACTGAATCAGGTGACATGGATGAGATCATGGGATTTTGTCATAAAAGTTTACCTATTGAAGGCGTACAGTTTCACCCTGAGTCTATTTTGACTGAACAAGGTCATGAGATCTTACGTAACTTTATCCAAAAATAACTATTACCTCATAATGATGAGCGATCTAGCTCACCCTTCTTACTTTTTCTTTACTTTTATAACGTTTTTATTTTTGTGCAACTTTATGCATAGGGTGGTGCGTTTCTGTTCTTATAAAATCGTTTACATATCAAGCAAGCTGCGATAGCTTGAGTTTATAACTATTCTAAAAAACTGATTTATCAGTCATTGAATTGTATCGGTTAATGCTTTTTTAGTTCAAAAAAAGAATTTTGTGCTATTGAAAAGGTTAATGGTTTGTAAATATTATGCAGGATAACGGCATACGCAGAAGGAAAGTGTGATGACGACCAATTCACAAGTTGAACGTAAAGATTTTAATGATGTAATGGTACCTTGTTATAACCCAATGGAAGTGATCCCTGTAAAAGGCGAGGGAGCTCGAGTATGGGACCAAACGGGTAAGGATTACATTGATTTTGCTGGAGGTATTGCAGTGAGCTGTTTAGGCCACTGTCATCCTATTATGGTTAATGCACTACAAGAGCAGTCACAAAAGTTGTGGCATTTAAGTAATGTTATGACCAATGAGCCAGCTATTCGACTCGCTAAAAAGTTAACTGAAGTCTCTTTTGCTGAAAAAGTATTTTTTGCTAACTCAGGTGCTGAAGCGAATGAAGCGGCGTTGAAGTTAGCGCGTCGTTGGGCTGTGGATGTTCATAGCGAAGAAAAGAGTGAAATAATTGCTTTTAAACAAGGCTTTCATGGTCGAACTTTCTTTACTGTAACCGTTGGCGGTCAAGCTGCGTATTCTGATGGTTTTGGTCCTAAACCGGGTGATATTACTCATTTAGAATACAATAACCTTGCTGAACTTGAAGCACACATGTCTGATAAAACGTGTGCGGTAATGATGGAGCCATTACAGGGAGAAGGGGGGATAGTTTCGCCTACTTCTGAATTTGTAAAAGGCGTAAAAGCATTATGTGAAAAGTACAATGCACTGCTGATTTTTGATGAAGTTCAAACAGGTAATGGCCGAACTGGTGATTTTTATGCCTATCAAGGTTTAGGCGTTACACCTGATATTCTCAGTACTGCTAAATCACTTGGTGGTGGTTTCCCTATCGGAGCTATGCTCACTACGACTGAACTGGCTCAGCATTTAAAAGTAGGAACCCATGGTTCGACTTATGGTGGTAATCCACTTGCTTGTGCTATTGCGGAAGCGGTGGTTGAAGAAGTATCAAAACCTGACGTTTTAAATGGCGTTAAAGAGCGCGAGCAATGGTTCCGTTCGAGTCTAGAAGCATTAAATGCCAAATATCATATGTTTTCAGAGATCCGAGGCAAAGGTTTATTGCTTGGTGCTGCTCTAAATGAAGAGTGGCAAGGTCGAGCTCGTGACATATTGGTGGCAGCAGGAGAGCAAGGTTTGATGGTACTTGTTGCTGGCGTTAATGTGGTTCGATTTACCCCATCATTAGTGATTACAAAAGAAGAAGTTGAGTTAGGTTTTGAGCGCTTAGATAAGGCACTTGCTTCTCTAACGAAATAACGCTTTAAAGAATATTAGGCAACTCATGGTCGAGTTGCCTTTGTTTTTGGCATCGGAGGGAATATTGATGCTTGTTATCCGTCCTATTACTCAAGAAGATTATCCTGCCCTTCATCAATGTGCTGTTGAATCTGGACATGGGTTCACTTCGCTTCCTGTTAATGAAGAACAGTTAAGAAATCGTATCGATCATTCGATAGATAGCTTTCAGAAAGACGTGACAGAGCCGGGTGTTGAAGGCTACCTCATGGTTGGTCAAGATTCAGTTACTGGAGAGGTAACTGGTACAACTGGCATTGAAGCAGCTGTCGGTTTAGATTCGCCATTCTATAATTATCATATTAGTAAAGTCGTGCATTTTTCTCGTAAATTAGATGTACATAATGTCGTGAAAGTGCTGACATTTGGTAGTAATTACACAGGAAGTACCGAGATATGTACCTTATTTCTTCGTCCTGAATATCGAGAAGGATTAAATGGGCGGTTGATGTCGAAAGCTCGATTTTTGATGATGGCAGAGCATCCCCATCGCTTCTCCGATACCATTTTTGCTGAAATGCGCGGTGTTTCAGATAAAGAAGGTGAATCGCCATTTTGGAAGTGGCTACAAAAGCATTTTTTCTCTATCGATTTTACTGAAGCTGATTACTTAACTGGCATTGGCTACAAAGGCTTTATCGCAGATCTTATGCCAAAACTTCCTATTTATGTCAGCCTATTAAGTAAAGAAGCTCAGGCTGTAATCGGTAAAGTTCATGACAATACAAAACCTGCTTTAAAACTTTTAGAGAATGAAGGGTTCCGTTGTCGTGGCTACGTAGATATTTTTGATGCAGGCCCAACCGTTGAATGTGATTTACGCAGTATAGAGTCAGTTCGTAATTCGTTTAAAGCCAAAGTGATTATTACAGAGCACAGCAGTTCACAACAGTATTTGATTGCAAATACGTCATTTGAAAATTTTAGAGCAACCGCAACAACGGCTGCCTATGATAAAGCCACTGATACTGTTCATTTAACACCAGAAGCAGCAGAAGCATTGCAAGTTGACGTTGATGATTACGTACGTTTATTAGCTCAATAGGGGACATAGAATATGACACATTGGATTGCAGGTGATTGGGTTTCAGGCGAAGGTGAAACGATACAATCGTTAAGCCCTTATAACAGTGAGGTGGTGTGGAAAGGCGAAAGTGCCACTGAGGCTCAGGTCGAGTCTGCTGTGAATGCTGCTCGTAATGCTTTTATTGAGTGGAAGAAATTGCCATTTGAAAATCGCCAAGCCATTGTGGAACGCTTTGCTGAGCTAGTGAAAGATAATGCGGATTCGATTGCAGAAGTAATAGCAAAAGAAACGGGTAAGCCATTTTGGGAAACCAAAACAGAAGCAGGTGCAATGGTGGGGAAGATAGCGATATCGATTCGAGCTTACCATGAAAGAACCCCCTATAAAGAGCGTGAAGCCGCAGGAAATAAAATTGTACTTAGACATCGCCCATTAGGTGTTATGGCTGTCTTTGGTCCGTATAACTTCCCTGGGCACCTACCTAACGGTCATATTGTTCCTGCGTTACTTGCAGGAAATACGGTGGTATTAAAGCCATCGGAACAAACACCATGGACAAGTGAAGTGATCATGAAGCTTTGGCAAAAGGCAGGATTACCTAAAGGGGTCATTAATCTTGTTCAGGGTGCGCGATCAACGGGTGAGGCATTAGCAAATGCGAAAGGTATTGATGGCCTTTTATTTACAGGCAGTGCGAATACTGGTCACATCCTACACCGTCAATTTGCGGGTGATACGGGGAAAATGTTGGCTCTCGAAATGGGAGGCAATAACCCAATGGTGATATCAAAAGCATTCGGTGATTTAGATGCAACGGTATATACCATAGTGCAATCTGCATTTATTAGTGCAGGACAACGCTGTACTTGTGCTCGACGCTTGTATGTTCCTGAAGGTGAAAAGGGTGATGCTTTATTAGCACGTTTAGTTGACGTCACGAAAAATATTCATGTTGATCAACCTTTTTCTGAAACGACGCCATTTATGGGGTCACAAATATCGATTGCTGCGGCTGAATTTATCTTAAATGCTCAGAAAAAGTTACAAGCATTAGGCGGTGAATCGTTACTGGAAGCGAGAAGTTTGGGGCATGCGTTTGTATCTCCAGGGATAATAGATGCAACAAATGTCGCGGAATTACCTGATGAAGAATACTTTGGCCCACTATTGCAAGTCATACGTTACACCACATTAGCGCAAGCTGTGGAGCTTGCTAATGACACTCGCTATGGATTATCTGCGGGATTAGTTTCAACCGATGACAGTGAATGGGATTATTTCGTTGAGCATATTCGAGCTGGAATTGTGAATCGAAATCGTCAATTAACAGGAGCAAGTGGTGATGCGCCATTTGGTGGGCCGGGTGCATCAGGCAACTTAAAACCAAGTGCTTATTATGCGGCAGATTATTGTGCTTATCCGATGGCATCAATGGAAGGTGATGCATGTGAGATTCCTGAGCAATTATCTCCAGGTTTAACTTTGTAGGAGTGCTGAAAATGAATAATGTAAACACACTTTTTTCATCATTATGGCAAGACTATATTACACGTTTGTCGCCATCGGCAGACCAAGTGCATCAATTGCTATCCAGTGGTGGTGATATTGTAAATGATCATATTGCCTTGCGGACGTTTAATTTGCCTAAGGTTGGTTTATCCACATTAGCCGCGCCCTTTTTAGCTATTGGGTATAAACCGTGTGATGAATATGAATTTATTGCTAAAAAATTGAAAGCGCAACATTTTGAGCACCCAGATCCTAATGCACCACTTGTGTTTATCAGTGAGCTATTGGTTGAAAAATTATCTGATGATGCTCAAACCATAATTAAATCATTAGTAGAACAAGTTCCTGCTCATTATTTTGCAACTCGTGACTTTCTGTCTTCAGGAAGACCGTGGTCTTTAAGTTTTGATGAATATAAGGTGTTAGCAAAAGAGAGTGAGTATGCTTCTTGGTTAGCTGCTCATGGTTATGGAGCGAATCATTTTACCGTGTATGTTAATCAACTTGATGGTTTTGATGAAGTGGTTGATGTTAATCAGCACTTACGTAATGCTGGATTTAGTATTAATGAGGTTGGTGGAGAAGTAAAAGGCTCTCCAGAGGTTTGTTTAGAGCAATCATCTACAATGGCGGATAAAGTGATGGTTAAATTTAGTGATGGTGAGTTTGAGATCCCTGGTGGATTTTACGAATTTGCTAAACGCTATGAGTTACCAAATGGTGAGTTATACAAAGGGTTTGTTGCGGCTTCTGCGGATAAAATCTTTGAAAGTACTGACGGGTAAAGCTGTCATCTCTAGACATAAAAAAACGCAGCTATTGAGCTGCGTTTTTATTTGCTTATGGTAACGACGTTAAATTAACGAGTACCGTAAACTACAATTGTTTTGCCGTGCGCTGAAATCAGGTTTTGCTCTTCAAGCATCTTCAAGATACGGCCAACAGTTTCACGTGAACAACCAACAATTTGACCGATCTCTTGACGAGTGATCTTAATTTGCATGCCGTCTGGGTGAGTCATTGCATCAGGTTGTTTAGCAAGGTTCAGTAGCGTTTGAGCGATACGGCCTGTTACGTCTAGGAATGCTAAGTCACCTACTTTTTGGCTAGTGATTTGTAGACGAGTTGCCATTTGCGCAGAAAGACGCATTAGGATATCTGGGTTAACTTGGATAAGTTGGCGGAATTTCTTGAATGAAATTTCTGCTACTTCACAAGGGCTTTTCGCACGAACCCACGCTGAACGCTCTTGACCTTCTTCAAATAAGCCAAGCTCACCAATGAAGTCACCTTGGTTTAGGTAAGAAAGGATCATTTCTTTACCTTCTTCATCTTTGATAAGTACAGCAACAGAACCTTTTACAATGTAGTAAAGAGTTTCCGCTTTTTCACCCGCGTGAATTAGCGTGCTCTTTGAAGGGTACTTATGAATGTGACAGTGAGACAAGAACCACTCTAATGTTGGATCTGTTTGAGGTTTACCTAGAACCATACTTTATACTTCCTCTGCGTTTGCCAAGTAGGCGATGTCCATTTTAAAATAACTGAGCCAAATATCAGTTTGGCCTATACAATATGGTTATCGGAACAAGGCTGCATGTTCGTTGAGATAATTAACAAAATCATACCTTGTTTCGCAATTGATTTCTTGACTTTGATCGTATGAATTGTGCGACCAAGGGCACAGTTTCGTGAAATGGATCACGAGTTTTCCTTTTAAGTAGTAAAGAGGCTTTTATGAACGCTGAAGTTAAATGGATTGAGGGATTGTCTTTTCTAGGTCAATCTCAATCAGGTCACTCTATTGTTATGGATGGTAATGGGGGAGAAAAAGCACCAAGTCCGATGGAAATGGTCTTAATGGCTGCTGGAGGATGCAGTTCTGTTGATGTTGTTGATGGACTTAAATCGGCAAATCAAGAAGTCACAGCTTGCGTTGCTAAGCTATCTAGTGAGCGTCGTGAAACTGCACCAAAGTTGTTTACTTACATTAATATTCACTTTGAAGTAACAGGTAACAACCTAGATTCAACGGTTGTCGAGAGAGTCACTGCGGATTCATTACAGAAATATTGCTCTGTATGTTTAATGCTTGGTGAGGGCGTAAAAATGACGCACTCATGGGAAATTATCTCTGCTTAAACTTTAGAACTACAGGGTGAGTTAATATTAAAAAGCCTCGCAAGTTAACCCTTGCGAGGCTTTATTTTTAAGCTATGAGAGATTACAGAATGAAGCGGCTTAGGTCTTCATCAGCAACAAGCTCACCTAGGCGTGAACTTACATACTCAGCATCAACAATTAAGCTTTCGCCATTTTTTTCAGAAGCATCATAAGAGATCTCTTCCATTAGTCGTTCCATCACTGTGTGTAGACGGCGAGCACCGATGTTTTCAGTGGTTTCATTTACTTGGAATGCGGATTCAGCAATACGACTGATGCCATCTTCAGTAAATTCAACTTTTACATTTTCGGTCGCTAATAGAGCAATGTATTGCTCAGTTAATGATGCATTAGGTTCAGTTAAAATGCGTTTGAAATCATTTGCTGTTAGCGCTTCAAGTTCAACACGGATTGGTAAACGACCTTGTAATTCAGGGATCAAGTCAGATGGTTTTGCCATTTGGAATGCACCTGAAGTGATGAATAACATATGATCGGTTTTCACCATGCCGTGTTTAGTACTAACCGTGCTGCCTTCTACTAATGGAAGTAAATCACGTTGAACACCTTCACGAGATACATCACCAGAGTGAGAGTTTGAACCTTTACAGATTTTATCAATTTCATCGATAAACACGATACCGTGGTTTTCTACATTGAAGATAGCTTGTTCTTTTAGCTCTTCAGGGTTAACCAGCTTCGCACCTTCTTCTTCTGTTAGCGCTTTAAGTGCATCAACGATTTTCATCTTGCGCTTTTTGGTTGTATTGCCGCCTGATAGGTTTTGGAACATACCTTGAAGTTGGTTTGTCATCTCTTCCATACCTGGAGGAGCCATGATTTCAACGCCAACTTGAGGTGCTGCAACATCCACTTCGATTTCTTTATCGTCTAACTTACCTTCGCGTAATTTTTTACGGAAAGATTGTCGTGTACCAGAATCGTTATCGCCTTCTTCATTATTACCCCAAGCGTCACGAGCTGGTGGCAGTAAGATATCTAGAATGCGATCTTCTGCGTGCTCTTCAGCTCGGAATTTTACTTTTTCAACCGCTTGTTGATGCGTCATTTTAATAGCAACATCGGTTAAATCACGAATGATGCTTTCTACTTCTTTACCAACGTAACCCACTTCAGTGAATTTAGTTGCTTCAACTTTGATGAAAGGTGCGTTTGCAAGTTTTGCTAAACGACGAGCGATTTCGGTTTTACCGACACCTGTTGGACCAATCATCAGAATGTTTTTTGGTGTTACTTCTGTGCGCAACTCAGGAGCAAGTTGCATACGACGCCAACGGTTACGAAGTGCAATGGCAACTGAACGTTTTGCTTTATCTTGACCAATAATATGGCTATCTAATTCGTGTACGATTTCACGAGGAGTCATCTCAGACATGGTAATTCCTTATTCTTGATTAAGCGTTCAGTTCTTCAACTGTGTGGTTGTGGTTGGTGTATACATCGATATCGCCAGCAATAGTCAGTGCTTTAGTTGCAATTTCGCGAGCGTCTAAATCGGTGTTTTCTAACAGCGCTGTTGCTGCAGAACGAGCGAAATAACCACCAGAACCAATAGTTAATAAGTCATTATCAGCATTGATTAGATCACCTGTACCACTGATGATTAATGATGTTGTTTTATCCGCAACAATTAGCATTGCTTCAAGACGACGCAATGCACGGTCACTACGCCACTCTTTTGCTAGTTCTACTGCGGCTTTTGTTAGATTACCTTGATGCATTTCTAGCTTACGTTCACACAGGTCGAACAGAATAAATGCATCAGCTGTGCTACCAGCAAAGCCAACTAATACTGAGTCATTGTATAAGCGACGTACTTTTTTTACGTTGCCTTTTGCGATCATATCGCCTTGAGATGCTTGGCCATCGCCAGCAACCACGACTTTGCCTTCACGGCGTACAGAAACAATTGTAGTCACGAGTAAAACCTCTTTTTCGATGGCGCCAATAAATGAAAGCAGACGACCATCTTCATGATTATTACTATTGTAATGGGGGAAGGTAAGACGCTTTTCAAGATGAATAGATAGAAAAAAGGAGCACTCAATGGGCTCCTTTTATTAAATATGTGATGTGTTATTGATTTCGGATGATGGTTTTATTGATCTTTCCAAATAGCACAAGGTTCGATTTTTGCGCGTTGCAGTTTGTGACGATCTTTCTCTGCATCACGTTTGAATTTATATGGGCCAAGCACCACTTTATACCAGCTACTTCCTTCAGCATGACGAACAGTAGAGGTTATGCCTTGGAAAGCGATATTCATCTTACGTTCTTCAGCTTGTGAGCGGTTTTTATAAGCACCACACTGCATAATGTAAGGGATCTCAGATACTTTTAATTCTTTTTGTTCAACTGTTATTTCTTTATTTGGCAGCTCATCCATGTAGCTCCATTGCTCTTCTGGCAGTGGTGGGATGTCTTCTGTTGATGTTGGTTTCTTCGGTTTAACAGGAACAACTTCGGTTATTGGTGCTTTTACTTCTGGCTCTGGTGAGTCATTAAGGAAATAGAGTGCGTAGCCAAAAACCATAACTAGAAGAGCTGCAACAGCAACCGCTTTCCACGGCGTAGAGCCGTTAGACATAGGTTGTTTAGCGCCTTTTTTCTTAGTTGTTTTTTTTGTCGCTTTCTTAGGAGAGCGTCCACGTTTTACATAATCTTTATTGGCCACGATCTTTACTTTACACAAATTCACTGATGGTCGTTTATGGTAATCAGTTGTGTGAACTCATACCAGTATTTGTGTAAAAAAGTACGCAAAAAGTCACTATTTAGACAAATTGATTATCTAGAATTATGACTTTTTACGTTTAATGTCGTTCAAAGAATGAATTAAAGGCGCTTATTTGTTTTTTGGGGACGCCGTACTCTCTCTTACGATTAATGATGATTCGAGTAATCGTGAGCCAGAACGAACATCATGGCCTTTTAATAATTCAAGTAGCATCAACATGGATTGACGACCAATTTCATAACGAGGTTGCGAAATCGTGGTTAATGCTGGATCACAATATTGAGAGAATTCAATATCATCAAATCCCATGATAGAAATGTCTTGAGGTACTCTAAAGCCCATTTGTTTCGCTTTTTGAATCGCTCCGATTGCCATAATATCGTTATGACAAAAGACGGCAGTTGGTGGCGTTGAAAGAGAAAGAAGTTGAGTTATTGCTTTTGCACCTGCTTCGAAAGTGAAATCACCATATTGAACATAAGAGGCATTCATGGTGATACCCGCTCGGCGAAGTGCTTGCTGGTAACCTTGGTGTCGAAACTGACAGAGCGCGGAGCTTTCAGGGCCAGATAATTCTGCGATGTTTTTATGCCCTAGTTTAGTTAGGTAGTTAACTGCTTCATAGGCTGCTGTAAGGTTATCGATATGAACAGTTGGTAGTTCTAATTCTGGTGCATATTCACACGCCATCACAAGAGGCGGTAAATTTTTTTGTTCTTGGCGACTAACGTTAAAAGGGAGGTCTGAACCAAGTAATACCATACCGTCGACTTGTTTGGTGTATACAAGGTTAACAAAGGAGTGTTCACGTTTTTTCTGTTGACTGCTATCGCCTACTAAGATGACATAACCATTTTCAACGGCTGCATCTTCAATGCCGCGAATGATATCGCTAAAGTAAGGATCGCAAATGTCAGGCACAATCGTCACAATGGTTTTTGATTCATTGCGTCGTAATGTTCGAGTTAACGTGGTGGGTGAGTAACCCGTTTCTAATACTGCATCTTCAACGCGCTTACGAGTGGATAATGATACTTTTTCTGGTGTCATTAGTGCTCGTGATACCGTTGCTGTTGACACTCCTGCCGATAAAGCAACGTCCTTCATTGTCGCCATAATTATCTTCTCCCCAATACTTTTATCTTAAAAGTAAACGATTGCTCTATTTGAATGAGAAGATATTTTATTCATAAAATAAAGATTTAAATACGGCTCGTTTAACAAAAATTACATCTGTATTGTGATTTCTCTCACATGAAGACCGATTGTTTCACTTTTTCAACAGGAAAATTGTTGATAAAACCGACATTAACTTAAATCTTGCGGCTCAATATCTAAAGTCCATCGAACTTTTTTTGCTAGAGGTAAAAGTTCGATGGCGGTTTTTGCACCACGAAGCATTGATTGCATTACCGTGCGGTTTGGTGCTTGGAATAATAGTTGCCAGCGGTATTTACCAGCACGACGGGCTAATGGTGCGGGGATCGGCCCAAGTACTGGTGTTGCATCATGAAATTGTGGGTGGCTTTCTAAAATATCACGTACTTGTCGTAAGAATTGTTCCACGTTTTCGTGATTATTTGCTTCTGCTCTAAAAAGAGATAAATGGGTATAAGGTGGTAATTGAGCAAATTTACGTTCTTTTAAAGCGTGCTCTGCAAAATGCCCATAACCATGATGTAATAAGCTTTGTAGTAGTGAGTGCTCAGGGTGGTGAGTTTGCAAAATTACTTCACCTGGTTTACTTGCACGTCCTGCACGCCCTGCAACCTGAATAAATAATTGAGCTAATCTTTCAGGCGCTCGAAAATCACTACTAAACAGAGAGCTGTCTACGTCGATTAATCCAACCAAAGTAACGTTAGGAAAATGGTGGCCTTTTGCTAGCATTTGAGTACCAATTAAAATTTGGTATTCATTGTTCTTAATCGCTTCTAAATAGTCTTCTAAGCTACCTTTACGACGAGTGCTATCTCTATCAATACGTACCGTTTTGTACTCAGGAAATAGATTGGTTAATTGTGTTTCTAGTTGTTCTGTACCTACACCGACAGAAATTAATTGTGTCGATCCGCACCCTTGACATTGATGAATAATGGGCTGTTGTGAACCACAGTGGTGACAACGAATTTCATTTGAGTGTTGATGGAAAGTATAGAAAGCATCGCAACGTTTACATTCAGCCATCCAACCGCATTCATGACACATTAATGCAGGTGAAAAGCCTCTGCGGTTTAAAAACAGCATGACCTGATTGCCCTCAGATAAGTGTTTTCTCATTTGAGCAATTAAAGGGGCAGATAGGCCGCTGTTAAGATATAAGCCTTTTACATCAAGAACACCATGGCGAGCAGGAATGGCAGTACCTGCGCGTTTGGTTAGTGTTAGGTGATGATATTTTCCAACATTCGCATTGTGTAATGTTTCTAACGCAGGGGTTGCTGAACCCAGAATAATAGGGATGTTATCTAAGTTGGCTCTCATCACGGCTAAATCGCGCGCATGATATCTCATGCTGTCTTGTTGCTTATAAGAGGCATCATGTTCTTCATCAACAATGATGATCCCTAAATCATGAAAAGGCGTAAACAGAGCCGAACGAGTACCAATGATGATACCGGCGTGATTATCCCTTGCTGCTAACCATGCATTTAAACGCTCAGTGTCATTAAGTCCTGAATGAATAACATCAACAGGTACATTAAAGCGACGCTTAAAACGATTAATGGTTTGTGGAGTTAAACCAATTTCAGGAACCAAGATAAGCGCTTGTCGTCCAGCTTTTAAAATCGGTTCTAGAAGCTGTAAATAGACTTCAGTTTTTCCTGAACCCGTAACCCCTTCCAACAGATAACAACCAAATTCATGATTTGCATTGACCGTAGCAATAGCGATAGATTGCTCTTCATTGAGTTGAGGTTTCTCTTGAGTGACTTCAACATCTCGATACCAGTAGCTTGGTGTCGGAGCAAGGGATATCTCTTCAATCCAACCTTTATCTGAAATCGCTTTTAGTGTGGCAGCAGTCACTTCTTCAAGCATTTGCTCATGACTGCATTGTTGATGTCTTACTAAATTGAGTGCTTTGGCTTGTTTTGGAGCTCGTGTTAGCTTATTTAAATCTTGATTTTTACCAAGCTCGGTAATTTGCCAAGCTTTTAGCGAAGCAAAATTGGCTTCTCTTCCTTTTCTTAACCATGACGGCATCGCATTTGCCAACGTATCCCCTAATGGATACTGATAATACGTGCTACTCCAATTTAATAATTTGTATAGATTAGTTGGCCATAAACTTTGCTCATCAAGCACCGCATTAATGGCTTTTAATTTTTCACGAGCAAACTCAGATTCATTGCTGAGTTTTGTTACCACACCAATTAAACGCTGACGCCCAAAAGGGACTTTTACTCGCCCACCGACCACTGGTTTTTGCTCTGATTTAATAAGATAATCAAAGGTGCGATCAAGTGGAACTGGCAGTGCAACATGAGCGATTGAATAGGGCATGGTTAACATCATTAAGAAATTGGAATGAGAATAGTCTACCCTTAGATAGAAATATCGCAAATGGGTAAAAAAAACGGTGAAAAAAGTAACAGATCAGTTGATTGATCGCTCCAGATTCATTACTATACGCGACCTTAAGTAAGTGTAATCCATTTATGCTTACTATTTTTGTTAAACTACGTGTGGTGTCCGGCATTAGAATCGGATAGCGACACGGCCTAAACTATTAAGGTTTTCCCATGAAAGTAGGTATCCACCCAGAATACACAGCTGTTAAAGCTACTTGTTCTTGCGGCAACGAGTTCGAATTCAACTCTGCACTAGGCAAAGATTCAATCCACCTAGACGTATGTGACAAATGTCACCCGTTCTACACTGGTAAGCAACGTATCGTTGATACAGGCGGCCGTGTTGATCGCTTCAACAAACGTTTCGGTGCAATTGGTTCTAAGAAATAATTACCAATTTCCGATAAAAGAGGAGTCCAATAGGGCTCCTTTTTTTATATCTGAAACTTACGATTTTCTCATTTCTGTATTCGATTATTCTTATTGTGTCTTTTCTTTTTTCTGTATTTAGTTGAATGATCACTAACTCAAATTTGTACGATAGGTCGGCATTTTTGTTGGTACGATCTGTAAGCAAAGGCTATGAAGTTTGAGCTAGATCAACTAATATAGAGGTTTACTATTTTGACGTTACCTTTTAAATCAGGAAACCATCATGTCTGAAGAATTTCGCAAGCAAGCTCTAGATTATCACGCTTACCCAACTCCAGGTAAAATTGAAGTTGCATTGACTAAACCGGCTGACACAGTAGAAGACCTTGCTTTGGCTTACAGCCCTGGTGTGGCTGAGCCTGTACGTGAAATTGCAAAGAATCCTGATGATGTTTATAAGTACACATCAAAAGGTAATATGGTTGCGGTTATTTCAAATGGTACGGCAATTCTTGGTTTAGGTAATTTAGGTCCTCTTGCATCAAAACCTGTAATGGAAGGTAAGTCGCTTCTTTTTAAACGTTTTGCAGGCTTAGACTCGATTGATATCGAAGTAAAACACCGTACGATTGATGAGTTTGTTGATACGGTTGCTAATATTGCAGATACATTTGGTGGTATTAACTTAGAAGATATTAAAGCACCAGACTGTTTTGAGATTGAACGTCGCCTTATTGAACTTTGTGATGTACCTGTATTCCATGATGATCAACATGGTACAGCGATCGTAACTGCTGCTGGTATGCTAAATGCGATTGAGCTGCAAGGTAAGAAGTTAGAAGATGCGATCATTGTATGTTTAGGTGCTGGTGCAGCAGCTGTTGCATGTATGGAGCTACTTATTAAGTGTGGCGCAATGCGTGAGAAGATCTACATGCTAGATCGTAAAGGTGTGATTCATACTCGCCGTGACGACATTAATGAGTACAAACAACGTTTTGCAAACAATACCGATAAGCGCACATTGCAAGATGTTATCGAAGGTGCCGATTTATTCTTGGGTGTATCTGGTCCAAATTTATTAGATGCAGAAGATCTGAAGCTAATGGCTGATAAACCAGTTGTGTTTGCATGTTCAAATCCAGATCCTGAAATTAAACCTGAATTGGCTCATGAAGTTCGTTCTGACTTAATCATGGGTACAGGCCGTTCTGATTATCCAAACCAAGTAAATAACGTACTTTGTTTCCCATTTATCTTCCGTGGTGCGCTAGATGTGCGTGCAAGTGAAATTAATGATGAAATGAAGCTAGCTGCTGTTGATGCCATTCGTCAATTAGCTAAAGAAGAAGTGCCCGTTGAGGTATTAAAAGCCGCTGGCGTTGAATCACTGACATTTGGCTCTGACTATATCATTCCAAAACCAATGGATCCTCGTCTACTTCCACGAGTTGCTAAAGCGGTAGCACAAGCTGCTGTTGACTCAGGGGTCGCTCGTATAGAAATGCCTGAAGGATACATGGAAGCGTAATTCGTTTTATCTTTTATGTAGAAAAGGCTTCTAACTAATTAAGTTAGAAGCCTTTTTTTATTTAAGTAAGAAATTATTTTTGACTTTCTAAAGCTTGAACAAATGTATCTTGAGCATCTTTAATTCCCAACGCTTTTGCTTCTTCTAGTAGTGCTAATGCTTTAGGTATGTCGTTTGTTTTTACTGCTTCAACAATGGCTTCTTTATAGAAAGTGTGCGTTTCTGGTTGTGCCGATTTTATTGCTACTTTAGATTGTTGAGGTGTTTGTTTATGCGCTTGTAATGAAAGCGTTTTTATCGATAGCTTTAGTTTACCAAAACGCTCATAGGCATAAGTCGGATCCGTCACTATTGGCATCGGTTCACCTAATTCTTCCGCTCTGATCCTTGCTGGGTGCTTCACCTTAATAGATTGACCTAAATACTCATTAGAAGAATAGATAATAAAATAAGGGGTTTTAGCTGCATCAAGTTGGAAATTTAATTGAAACTGAGTACGAGTAAATGCATCGGATGGTTTGACATCAAATTGGTCTAAACTTGTTGTACTTACCACATTAAATTCATGATCGAGAGCAATGAGTTTTGGTGCTGCAACTGAGTCATTAATCATTAAACTAGAGAGACGAAGTTGTACTTTTCCTGAACGTTCAGCGAATTTGAAGGCATTAAAATAGCTGTTTCCATCAGAAAAATGACCAATAGGTGAATCTTTATCTAATTGGAAATCGATATCTTCCGTTGTCGCTAGCTGTATCCAAGGATATTGAGAAAAGTCATTACAGCATACTTGAGAATTTGCGAGCGGTTCTATTGGCTGTTGTTGTACGGCTTCGGTTGAAGAACACGCAGTCAAAGAGAGACCGATAAATAAGCTAAGTAACAATTTTTTCGTGTTCATCACGATACTCCATTATTAAGGTGATAATAAACGCAAAAAGGCAGCCATTTGGCCGCCTTTCACTTTAACTCAGTTAGAACCAGATTTCAGTGTGTACACCGATAATTGTTTCTGACTTACCATCTTTAATGCCAATTTGTTTAGCACTTGCTTCATCATCAGCGGTAATGTAGCTCACGTATGGTTTGATTTGTGGGCGACCGAAATAGTCAGCGTTAACTGTAAATGCTGCCGCTAATTCAACGTTAATAATGTCACTCTTCAGATCATCGCCAGTACGTCCCCAGTAACCTTCAGCACCTTCTTCATGAGCGTAAGAACCTGTCGCTTCAAGACGAAGGTTATCGTTCACTTTGTATGATGGACGTGCTGCAACGATGTAACGTTTTAGGTCTTTAGCACCAAATAGTTCATCTAATGCCGCAAAATACGTTACTTCTGAACCCATTTGCCAGTTTTCAGAAATGTTTACCACACCGCCTGAAGTGAAGAAGATAGATTCAGCATTGTCATCGCCACCTGACCAGCTACCAAAGTTCACACCACGGTTTTGCGCTGCGCCTTTACCGTAAGCAATCGCTGTTTGTGACCAACCATCTAGGCCGTAGTAACTAGAGTTTAATGTGATAGATGCGCCAAAACCGTCATCATCTTGAACATTAGCTTGAGTGATGTATTTGAAATCAAAATCTAAGCTACCAAAGCCAACATCAACACCGTAGTAGTATAAATCGTGTGAGGTTAGTGTTTGTCGACCATCAGCACCGGGACCATTATTGATATCACCGTCTGTATCTGCAGCAACAATTGCAAAACCTGCTGTGTTGCCACCAAGTTTAGTTTGAATACCTGCACCAACACCTGATGATTGTTTCCAGAATTCACCCGATAGTGCACTTGCAGAACGGTTTAGGTAACGTTGACCACCCCAGATAGACGTATCTTCACCTAGGTAAGATAAACCACCAATTTCAACATAAGTTTCTTTGATTTCAAATTGTGCCGTTGTGTTGGCTTTTTGGCTACCAGGAGATGAGTAAGCGTAAGAGTTACCATTACCGTATTCAGAACGAACGACAAAGTCAGACCAAACACCATTAGCATGTTCAGTATGTTTTTTGATTACGAATTCAACTTGGTTAGTACTTTTTCCGTGAGTACCTGCTGTTTTATAGTCTGGCTTACCAAATTCAGTATCTACTGTTTCGCCATCAACCATACGGAAGTTCATTGACGCGTAACCGTGAACTTCCCAACCATCTGAAATAACATCAGTTCCATTTACTTTTTCAACTTTTGGTGCAGCTTCATCACCTGCGATGACATCCAGTGCAACATCGGTTTCTGCAAGTGTAGCGCCAGAAAATAGTGCTGTAGAAACAGCTGCGGCAAGCAATGTGTATTTATTCATTTTCATCTTAAAATCCTATTTCCTTTTTTCAGGATATTTTGATTTGAAAACGTTTACTTAACTCATGGCAGTGTAGGGAAGTGAAGTAAACATCTGTCGTTATCGAACGAGACACAGATTAAAAATAAATAGGTATTTTGCCCTCCTCCTCTTTTTAAGGATGATAGGGCGTAGTACTAAGGATGAGAAAAATGAATGGCAGGTCTTCTTTTGATAATAATCACACTTAGTAGGAGTGATTGAAAATATTTATGAGATAAGGCTCACGTCGAAAGATATTTTGAAATTAGAAATAATGAAGAAAATCGTAAAAGAGGGAAATTAAGAAATAATCAGAAATGTGATCTAACCAACAATAGACATTGTTGGCTAGAAATAGTTCATATTTTATTCATTAATTTAAGGTAAAGGAGGGGTTATTTACACTTAGAAACCATCATTGATTTTGGCTCTCCTTGGGAAGTGAACTCTAAGCTCCAAACGTAGTTACCATCTTCAGGAAGATAGATGGCGGTATCTTGGCCATAGCCACCAGTAATGAGTTTATTTGATTGTCCCAATTTGGGTGATAGTCCTTCGGCTGTGTATTGAGCGCCCCAGTCTTTTGTTGCATATTGCATTTTATAAGGGCCTCGTTTTTCATTGATGACCACTTGATAAATGTTGTTTCCTTTATATTGATACGCTCTGGTTTCTTTATGGCTCCAACGAGAGTCAGAGAAATCGCCAATTAAATATAAGGTATCTTGTAAAGGGGCGTTGGTGTCTGTGATAGTAGGGTTATCGCATTGCGCCATAAAACCACTGCCATATAGCGCTATTTCTTTTTGCTCTGTGATAGGTCCTGTACTATTTGGCTCTTCTATTGTTAAAAATCGACTTTCAAAGTTGGATAATGGGATGGTGTATATTCCATTCATTGGAGTAAAAATCTGCTCGGTGATGAGATCAATTAAGTTACCTTTTGACCCAAGCTGTTCTGCATCTAAGGAGAGCGTTTGATCTGCCTCTTGAGTACTTACCATATAAACAATTGCATCATTTTCAGATTGTTTATGATCGATATAGACTTCTTTATTTGCTACTAAATTAACTCTTTTACCTTTAGATAAAGCAGGGTGCTTAATACGTAATTGCATTAATGCGGTAACGTAATTTTTTAAATCCGTTTGCTCTGGAGTCAACTTGGCGGTAAGACCATCAATTTTGGCAGATGATCGAGCTATGTGATCATCACAAAGCCCTTTAATGGCACAGGTATCTTTATTCTCTTTTTTGGAAAAACCGTCAACTTGATCACCAATTTCATCACCATAGTATAGGGTTATTGGGCCTGTATAAGCGGCTTGAAAAGAGAGGGCTGCTTTGTGTCGAGTCCAATAGTTTTTGTCATTTGGATTAGCAATATCACCACGTTGAAGTAAGTCACCAAAGCGAACAACATCGTGATTTCCTAGCATTAAATTCGGTACAGCATGAGGAGGGTAAAGCTCGTGCATTTGCATACCTTGATTAAGCCAATCCCCTCCTTTATGTCCTACGCCACTTTCATTAACTGCAAAGGTTTCAGCAATGCGAAAACGCAGAGGAAAGTCAAAAGCTGAGCAAAGAGCAGGATTTTTTTCGCTGCCATAACCTGTTTCAGTTATGTAGTTTTCGTTATTCCAGATCTCGGCAACCATATAGCCGAGTGGATTTACTTGTTCACCTTTATTATTGGTATAAAAGGTTTCTTTTGATGCGGCGTCAACGGCTTTACGAATGTTCGTCCAAGATTGTGTTGGCACTTGGTAGGCTTGGTCTAATCGCCAGCCGTCGATTTTTAATTCTTTAATCCAGTAGGTTGCGACTTCTTTATAAAAAGCTTCGCTTTCAGGGTAGTTAACAGGATTGTGCTCTCCTGCTGGAAGTAACCCTGTTGGCGATGGCTTAATCAGTCCTTTTTTATGGTGGCCAAATACGCCATCAAATAATACGTAAATACCACGCTTGTGAGCCTCTTCAACCAGTTCTTTGGCTTTTTCTAATGTGCCAAAGCGTGGATCTATTTTAAAAAAGTCAGTAGCAAAATATCCGGTAGCATCGAGTTTATCAGCCCAATGGTCTTGATTATCTAGAGGGGCAGATTCAAAGACAGGAGTCATCCAAATGGCATTCATACCAAGCGATTGAATGTAATCTAATGAATCAATAATTCCTTGTAAGTCACCATTATGATGACTTGGGCCATAGCCAGTGCCATGTCCGATTGTGTTATCACCATCGACAAAGCTTTCGACCATGATTTGGTAAATTCGTAAGTTATCGCTTTGTGCCGTCATTTGCGGATCACACTGATAAGCTAAGGAAGAGAGGTCATTATTAGATGTTGAGCTACATGCGCTCAAAAGTGAGGTAATAGCGAGGGCTATTGTTGTTTTTGCGATCTGTTTTTTCACAGTAAGTCCTTTATATTTATAAGTAGGGCACTGTGATTATTTATTAGCCAAGAGGGAATGTAATCCTCCTAATTTTATTAAAAGAAGGAGGAGACAAAAGGAGGAGGAATAAAACGTATTTACTCTTCGTCAAACGCTTCGAATTCGATCCCCATTGCCGTCATTAATGCTTTTGCTTCAGCTGGAATATCATCTGGACGATCTTTACGTAGATCTTCATCTGTTGGTAAAGGCTGGCCAGTGTATGCGTGGAGGAATGCTTCACACAATAATTCACTGTTTGTCGCATGACGTAGGTTGCTTACTTGGCGACGAGTACGCTCGTCAGTAAGGATTTGAAGTACCTTTGTTGGAATAGAAACAGTAATTTTTTTTACTTGTTCGCTTTTTTTACCATGTTCGGCATAAGGACTTAAATAGTCACCATTCCAATCAGCCATTGTTCACCTTCGTTCAGAATTATTGATGTATATAAGTAGAATAGGCGATTTTAGCGATATTTACCGCTAAAAGTAAAGACATATAGACGTCTAGAAGTGTTGACGTCTCATTTTGTGGTGGTAAAGTAGACTATATACTTATGGATTAGCGTATATCAGTCATATTAATTATATGAGCGGGAAATTGCGAAGGAAAATTATCTATTATTAGAAATAAATTTCGGTAATTAATTTTATGTAATTATGAAATTTAAGACATGAAGATAAAGACATTCCCTTGTAAGCCTGTTTAGATAGTTTATATCGTTGGTATTACATTACTGCACCGCAGTTTGGAAGGGAAATTATGAGCGAAAGAAAACCTGCAACTATTGCTGTTCGTACCGGCATTGAAACAGACTCACAACATAACGCTGTTGTGCCACCTATCTACTTATCAACTAACTATAGTTTCCCAGAATTTGGGGATGTGCCTAAGTATGATTATGCTCGTTCTGGAAATCCAACTCGAACTCAATTAGAAACCACTCTTTCAGATTTAGAAGGTGGTGCAGGTGCAGTAGTAACTAACTGTGGAACATCCGCTCTTAATTTAATGGTATCGGCACTGCTTGGTCCTGACGATTTAATTGTTGCTCCCCATGATTGTTATGGAGGAACTTATCGATTGTTTAATACCCGTGCAAATAAAGGAGATTTTCAAACTTTATTTGTAGACCAATCTAATACTGAAGCTTTAGATGCTGCAATTGCTAAAAAGCCAAAATTAATCTTACTTGAAACCCCTTCAAATCCATTAGTACGTGTGGTGGATATTGCTGAAATTTGCCAAAAAGCGGCTCAAGTTGGTGCGTTAGTCGCAGTAGACAACACTTTCCTTTCTCCTGTACTACAGCAGCCTCTCTCTTTAGGGGCGGATTTTGTTATTCACTCTACGACTAAATATATTAACGGACATTCTGATGTTGTTGGCGGTGTACTTATCGCTAAAACAAAAGATCATGCGGATGAGCTTGCATGGTGGGGGAACTGTATTGGAGCTACTGGTACTGCATTTGATAGCTACTTAACACTGCGTGGTATTCGAACATTGGGTGCACGTATGCGTGTGCATGAAGAAAATGCAATGGAAGTTCTCAAATGTCTTCAAGAACAGTCATTAGTAGGTACGATTTACCACCCAAGTTTACCTGATCATCCCGGTCATGAAATTGCAAAGCGTCAACAAGCAGGCTTTGGTGCTATGCTCAGTTTTGAACTAAATGGTTCACTTGAGCAATTGAAAGTATTCGTTAAAGAATTGAAATACTTCTCTTTAGCCGAGTCTTTAGGTGGTGTTGAAAGTTTGATTGCGCATCCAGGAACCATGACACATAGAGCGATGTCTGATGAAGCTCAAGAAGAAGCCGGATTAGCTCCAACATTATTGAGATTATCTGTTGGATTAGAAGATAGCCGAGATCTTATCGCTGATCTTCAACAAGCATTTACGATTGCCGCAGAGGTGAAATAATGACAAAACCTTGTTCTCGTCAATTACACAAATTTGGTGGTAGCAGCTTAGCTGACCCTGAGTGCTACCGCCGAGTTGCCACCATCTTAAAAGAATATTCAAATGAACATGATTTGATTGTTGTTTCTGCAGCAGGTAATACAACAAACCGTATTTTAGAGTGGATAGATAACCTTTCTAAAGATGGGCGTTTAGCTCATAACACATTAGAGTCTTTGCGGACATACCAACAGGAATTGATAACTGAATTACTGTCTGCTGAGAATGCTGAACCTTTATTGGCTGTTTTACATCAAGAATTGATTGCGATAGGGCAATTACATGCACCGTTAACAGAGGTGCAGCAAGCTGATGTATTAGGTCATGGTGAAGTATGGTCTTCAAGATTACTTTCTGCGTATTTAAATCAAATTGATTTACAAGCAGCTCCTCTTGATTCTCGAACCTTTCTAAGGGCAGAGCGAGCAGCGCAACCTGAAGTGGATCGTGTGCAGTCTTGGCCTTTGTTTAAAGAGCAGGTAGCTCAGCATCCACATGGACGAATTGTGATTACTGGTTTTATGGCTCGCAATCAAAAAGGAGAAACCGTACTTCTTGGTCGAAATGGTTCTGATTATTCGGCAACCATGATTGGTGCCCTTGGTGAGGCGTCGTGCGTTACTATCTGGAGTGATGTTGCTGGTGTGTTTAGTGCTGATCCTAGAAAAGTTGAAGATGCGTGTTTACTGCCATTATTAAGATTGGATGAAGCGAGTGAGTTAGCTCGTTTAGCCGCGCCGGTATTGCACAGTAGAACATTACAACCTGTAGCTCAAAGTGCATTAGATTTGAGTTTACGTTGCAGTTATCAGCCTGAATCTGGTTCAACCCGAATTGAGCGTGTATTGGCTTCTGGACGAGGTGCAAAAATTGTCACGTCATTAGAAGATGTCTATTTGATCCAGCTTGGCTTTGGTCGTGGACAAGATTTTGAACGCGCTCAACAAGAGGTTCTTTCTTTACTTACTCGTTCTCAACTGCAGCCATTAGCCTTAGAGCCTCAAGCTGATCAGTTTACATTATTGCTCGCTTATACTTCTGAAGTCGTGAATGAAGCGTTAGAAGTGCTACAAAACTCAGCGGTACATGCTGAAATTAAGCTAAAAGAAGGCTATTCAATGGTTGCTGCTGTTGGGGCGGGTGTTACCGCGAATGCCATTCATAGTCATGGTTTTTATCATCAACTGAAAAATTCCCCTCTTGAATTTGTGTACGCATCAGAATCGGGCTTAAGTCTTGTCGCTATTTTACGTAAAGTTGATACCTCATCGATCATTAATGCCATTCATAACAGCTTATTCCAAGCGCAAAAACGAGTGGGATTGATCCTGTGTGGACATGGAAATATTGGTTCTCAATGGTTATCACTATTTACTCAACAAAAACGTCAACTTGAAAAGCGTCATGGAATGCAGTTTTCACTCATTGGTGTTGTCGATAGAGAACGTTGTTGGCTTGATTTTGATGGGTTAAACAGTACTGAGGTGGTTGCTAAGTTTGATGATGAAGCAACAAACTATACGGATTTTGATTGGATTGAAAAAGTCGGTGCCGTTCAAGGTTATGATGATGTTGTTGTTTTAGATGTAACGGCAAGTGCTGATCTTGCTAATCGATATTCAAAAATTGCAGAACAAGGAATGCATCTGATCTCAGCGAATAAAGTTGCTGGCTCAGCGCCAAGTGCTGATTATCAAGCGGTAATTGATGCCTTTGCTAAAACATCGCGTCACTGGTTATATAATGCAACGGTTGGAGCTGGTTTACCTATTAATCATACCGTAAGAGATCTTCGTGAAAGTGGTGATGAAATTATCGCATTATCGGGTATTTTTTCTGGTACGTTATCGTGGCTGTTTCAACAATATAATGGTGATGTTCCTTTCACTGAATTAGTCGATTTAGCTTGGCAACAAGGATTGACTGAACCGGATCCAAGACACGATCTTGATGGGTCGGATGTCATGCGCAAATTGGTGATCCTTGCTCGTGAAGCAGGACTTCATATTGAACCTAATCAGGTAAAAGTTGAATCACTTGTTCCTAGTGAATTATTAGAAACAAGCCTTGATGATTTTCTGTCTCAAGGTGAAGTGATTAATGAATTATTGCTTGAACGACTAACAAAAGCTAAGAAAGAACAGAAAGTATTACGCTATGTGGCTCGTTTAAATAAAGACGGTAGCGCAACGGTTGGAATAGAGGCATTACCTGAATATCACGCATTAGCCAATCTATTACCATGCGATAATATTTTTGCCATAGAGAGCAAATGGTATAAAGATAATCCACTGGTGATTCGAGGTCCAGGAGCTGGACGAGAGGTGACTGCAGGTGCGATTCAATCTGATTTAAATCGTATTGCTTCGCTGTTTTAACATCATTTAACCTTATGCATATTTATTAAGCCATACACCTTGTATGGCTTTTTTGTACCCATTGTCTTGAAATACGCATATTTTCAATATTTAGATTAATTTATATTTTTAGTTAACTGTTTGAATAAAAAAGCTTATGTAGCACTTAAAAACAATTAAGCATAAATTAAAATTAAAATAATTAACATGCTATGGATTTTGTAAATCTATTCAGTAATGATAATTGAAGTTCGATTAACATACGTCTGTTCAATATCTATAACAAAAATAAAATGTATGTAATCGTTTTCTTTATGATAATGATTAATTGCTGAGAGAGTAATACATGAATACGCCTGAAACTTCTTTATCTTCTGTTGCACGTACAGAACAAATATTACGTGGTGTTGATCTTAACTTATTGACTGTTTTTGATGCGGTAATGCAAGAACAAAATATAACAAGAGCAGCACAAAACTTAGGCATGTCACAGCCAGCAGTAAGTAATGCTGTATCACGTTTAAAATTAATGTTTAATGATGAATTATTTATTCGTCATGGCCGTGGTATTCAACCGACACAACGTGCTCGTCAGTTATTTGCACCGATGCGTCAGGCGCTTCAATTGGTTAAAAACGAATTACCAAGCTCAACATTCTCACCTGAAACATCGATGAGACAATTTAAGCTATCTATTTGTAGCCCATCAGATATTCGTTTTGCACCACGCATCATGAAAGATATTCAAAATAAAGCGCCGCATATTAGCTTAAAGCTTTCTGGTGAACATGAGCCAAACATTGCTCAAAAGCTGCGTTATCAGGAAGTGGATTTTGTTATCGATTACGTTCGATTCGACGAACCTGGTTTTATGAGTACAGAGCTATTTACTGATGAATTGGTTGTGGTAGCTTCTGTTAATCATCCACGTCTACAGAATGGTATCAATAAAGAGCAATTAGCAAGTGAAAAGCATGCGGTACCTGCTCGTATTGAAAATACAAAAGGTTTTGCTGATCATTTATATACAGATTCTTTATATGAACAAGCTTATAAAGGCGCAAGTATTAGTAATATTTTGTATGTAGTTTCTCAATCAGAACTGATCACTGTTGCGCCAAAATGGTTAGTGAACTCAATGCCAAATCGTGATCAATTAATGGTGTTACCACTGCCAATCGAGTCAAAAGGTATTAGTGGCTATTTAAGCTGGCACGACTCTTACCAAAAAGACAAAGGTCATATTTGGATGAGAGATCAATTGATGCTTATTTGTGGTGAAGAAGTGGTTGCATCAAGCAAAGGCATGATGTTTTAAGCCTTTAAAATAGACACGATAATGGAAAAAGGTTGCGTATTTTACGTAACCTTTTTTTTAAACACATTATTCGATATAACGAAAATGTAGATTATTAATAATAAAGTTGTTAATTGTGGTTCTCTGAAATGGGTTTCACACAACAATACTTACATTTTATACTGAGAAACAGTTGCCTTTTTTGTCACCAATTGTACACTTTGTGCAGATTATAGCTTACACCTGTAAGCCTAAAGGTGATACGAGATGACTATTCAAAACCTACATATTGTAAAAGAGATCCGCCAACATATCGCAAATAAGCCAAATGACACGGCAATGCGTGAGCGTCAATGCAGTATTTTAATTGATACACAATGCTCTGCATGGAGTGATATTACGTGGGGAGAATTTGGTGAGCAAATGGATAAGCTATCATTAGCTTTACTTGCCCATGGATTGAAAGTACAAGAAAAAGTAGGAATTTTCTCTAATAACATGCCTCGTTGGACTGTTGCTGATTTTGCCTCAATGCAATTACGTTCAGTACCCGTTCCTATTTACCCAACAAATACGCCAACGCAAGCCGCATACATTATTAACGATGCGGATATTCGTATTTTGTTTGTTGGTGAACAAGCACAATATAACGCTGCTGTTGTTATTTTCGAACAGTGCCCGCAATTAACTCATATTGTTGCTTTAAGTGATGATATCGATTTAAACGATCATGAAGCGGGTATTTCATGGAATGACTTTATTGCAAAAGCTGATGAAGCACATCAAAGCGAACTATTAACTCGTCTTGATGAAGCAAAAATGGATGATCTTATAACGTTAATCTATACATCAGGAACCACGGGTGAGCCTAAAGGGGTAATGTTAGATTATGAAAACATTGCTTCTCAATTAGAAGGACATAACACTCGCTTAGCGTTAACAGAGCAAGACGTTTCTTTGTGTTTTTTACCGTTATCACATGTATTTGAACGTGCATGGACTTTTTATGTTTTGTACAAAGGAGCAACTAACTGCTACCTACCAAATACAAATCTAATTAAGGAAGCCTTAACAGAGGTTAAGCCTACTGTTATGTGTGCGGTTCCACGCTTCTATGAGAAGATTTTCTCAACGGTTCATGAAAAGGTATCTCGTGCGCCTGCACATCGTAAAGTGATGTTTACTTGGGCGGTCAATATGGGCGCTAAGATGTCAGCTTGTCAACAAGAAGGCAAAGAACCATCATGGATATTGAAACAGTCTTATAAGGTTGCAGATAAGTTAGTTCTATCAAAACTTCGCATGATCTTAGGTGGTAATATTAACTTTATGCCATGTGGTGGCGCTAAACTGGATGTGACTATTGGTCGTTTCTTCCATGCTCTTGGCGTGAATGTGAAACTAGGTTATGGCATGACAGAAACAACCGCTACGATTTCATGCTGGGAGGATGGTAAATTCCACCCTGATTCAATCGGTACGTTAATGCCAGGTGCTGAAGTTAAAATTGGTGAAAACAGCGAAATCCTAGTTCGTGGCCCAATGGTCATGAAAGGTTATTACAATAAACCTGAAGAAACAGAGAGTAACTTCACTGAAGATGGTTTCTTAAAAACCGGTGATGCTGGTGAGTTTGATGCCGATGGTAACTTATACATTACTGACCGTATTAAAGAGTTAATGAAAACATCTGGTGGTAAATACATTGCACCTCAAGTTATCGAAGGCGCGATTGGTAAGGACCACTTTATTGAACAGATTGCTGTTATTGCTGATACGCGTAAATTCGTATCTGCGTTAATTGTTCCTTGTTATGACGCTCTAGAAGAGTACGCAAAGGAGCTGAACATTGCTTATCATGATCGCATGGAGCTTGTGAAGCACAGTGAAATTGTTGAAATGCTTGAAAAGCGTGTGGCTAATTTGCAAAAAGAGCTAGCTCGTTTTGAGCAAGTGAAGAAATTTACTTTATTATCTAAAGAGTTCTCTATGGATAAAGGTGAGTTGACACCAACACAAAAACTGCGTCGTAAAGTAATCAATGAGCGTTATCAAGACGAGATTGAAGAAATGTACGATGAAAAAAAAGAGAAGAAAGATAAGTAATATCAAACTCTAAATACGATTTAATCAATAAAAGCCAACTTGAAAGAGTTGGCTTTTTTTATTTGGTTAAAATTTCCCCTAGACCTGAGTGCTAATAAAAGGTTAAAGTTGTTTCGTAAAAGGTGGTTTTGTTACCTATATTTACCACCTACATAGGAATTTAATCTAATTAATTTCAGTTTAGGCTAAAAATAAGCCCTAACTATGTAAAACCGTTAATTTAGCGATAATTCACGTCGACTGTTTTAAGGTTTTCAGTGTCTGGAGAACAATATGGAAATGTTATCTGGTTCAGAGATGATCGTACAATCTCTGATTGATGAAGGTGTTGAGCACATATTTGGCTACCCTGGTGGCTCTGTGTTGGATATATATGATGCGTTGCACATGAAAAGTGATGTGATTCAGCATGTACTTGTAAGACATGAGCAAGCAGCTACGCATATGGCTGATGGCTATGCAAGAGCAACAGGAAAGCCTGGTGTCGTTCTTGTGTGTTCTGGTCCTGGTGCAACCAATACCATTACGGGTATCGCTACTGCTTATATGGACTCAATACCAATGGTTGTTCTTTCTGGCAACGTTCCTACTAATATGATCGGTAACGATGCTTTTCAAGAATGTGACATGGTTGGTGTCTCTCGACCAGTAGTCAAACACAGCTTCTTAGTTAAGAAAGCCGAAGATATCCCTGAAACCCTTAAAAAAGCCTTTTATATTGCTTCTACAGGCCGTCCAGGCCCTGTGGTAATTGATATCCCTAAAGATGTAATGAATCCTGCTATTAAGTTTTCATATCAATACCCTGAATCCATGAAGATGCGTTCGTATAATCCAACAACATCTGGTCATAAAGGACAGATTAAAAAAGGATTAAAAACATTATTAGAGGCTAAGAAGCCTGTTTTGTATGTTGGTGGTGGCGCGATAATTTCTTCTGCAGAAAAACAAATTCTTAAATTAGCTGAGATTCTTAATTTACCTGTTGTAAGTACCTTGATGGGATTGGGGGCTTTTCCTGGCACTCATAAAAATGCACTTGGCATGTTAGGTATGCATGGTAAGTATGAAGCTAATATGGCTATGCATAACGCAGATCTTATTTTTGGTGTTGGGGTTCGTTTTGATGATAGAACCACCAATAACTTAGAGAAATATTGTCCGAATGCCACGATCATGCATATCGACATTGATCCATCGTCGATTTCAAAGAATGTTCGAGTTGATGTTCCAATTGTTGGCTCTGCAGAGATCGTTCTTGATTCTATGCTAAAGCTATTGGTGGAGCAGGGAGGAACAAATGATGAGGCAGCCTTAGCAACATGGTGGGAAGAAATTGGAGTTTGGCAAGAGCGTAATTGCTTGGCTTATGAAACCTCTCCTGATCGCATTAAACCACAGCAGGTTATCGAAACGCTTCATAAACTAACCAATGGTGATGCTTATGTTGCTTCCGATGTTGGACAACATCAGATGTTTGCTGCTTTGTATTATCCATTTAATAAACCACGTCGCTGGATTAATTCTGGTGGACTAGGAACTATGGGCTTTGGTTTGCCAGCAGCTCTTGGGGTTAAGTTTACACATCCTGATGAAGTGGTGGTTTGTGTTACTGGTGATGGCAGTATTCAGATGAATATTCAGGAGCTATCCACCGCATTGCAATACGATATCCCTGTAAAAATCATTAATTTGAATAACCGTTTCTTAGGAATGGTGAAGCAGTGGCAAGATATTATTTATCAAGGCCGTCATTCAAACTCTTATATGAGTTCAGTTCCTGATTTTGCCGCAATTGCTGAGGCGTATGGTCATGTAGGAATTCGTATTAATCATCCTGATGAGCTGGAATCAGGTTTAGAAAAGGCGCTTTCTCTAAAAGATCGCCTTGTGTTTGTGGATATTAATGTTGATGAAACAGAACACGTTTACCCAATGCAAATTAAAGGGGAAGCGATGGATAAAATGTGGCTAAGTAAAACGGAGAGAACCTAATGAGACATATTATTTCACTATTATTAGAGAATGAGCCGGGTTCTTTATCACGTGTTGTTGGCTTATTTTCTCAGCGTGGATACAACATTGAATCTTTAACGGTATCTCCAACTGAAGATCAAACATTATCGCGATTAAATATCACAACAGCCAGTGATGCGATGGAGTTGGAGCAAATTCAAAAACAGCTTCATAAATTAATTGATGTCATCAAAGTTCAAGAAGTGACAGAAGCAGATTATGTTGAGCGTGAATTATTACTGGTAAAAGTAAAAGCAAGTGGCTTTGCTCGAGCGGAAGTTAAGCGTACCGCTGATATTTTTCGTGGCCAAATTGTTGATGTAACCAGCTCGCTCTATACCATTCAATTAGCAGGTACGTCTGAAAAGTTAGATGCGTTTATTTCGGCGGTATCAGAGATTACAGATGTGGTAGAAGTTGCTCGAAGCGGTGTGGTTGGTATTGCTCGTGGAGACAAGGCATTAAAAGTATAAATACACTTAATTAAGAACCTTCATCCTATAAATAAAGCCCTTTTCAGAAGGGTTTTATTTTATCTTGTGTAATACAAAATGATTATATAGAATTTCGTACCGTAGGTTAATCATCAAATCATAAGGTAAAGTATGCATTATAAAAAAACGAAAGTTGCAACCTATTCAGCTGCTGTATATATGATCTTTTCCTTATTTATTTTTTTATACTTATATAGTGATTATCAAAAAAAGAAATTGATTGCGGTTGAACAAATTCAGAATGAATCAACACGTCAATTAGCTTATACACATAATGAATTTAATGAGTTATCGATCCGGATATCTAATACATTAGAGCTTCTTGCTGACAGTCGACCTTTATATGATTATTTTATACATCCTTCAGAAAGAGTAACAAATACTGTCGAATCATCATGGTTGAAATTGGTGGCACTGGAAAAGTTTTTTTCTCGATTAGAACTCATTGATGATGAAGGAAACTATTTACTTTCTATCGTTTATTCAAATGATAATAAGCAAGCAGTGAAACAACACCCCACTTCTCTTTCTGTTAATCATTCTTTGCTTGATAAGTTAACTCCATTACCTAAAGGGCAGGCTTTCTCTGAAGGCGTAAGATTAAATGAAGCATTGGCTGTTTCTGGAGTTTATGAGCCGCTAATGCAAGTTGCTATTCCTATTGATATATCAGGGAAGAGAAAGGGATATATTCTTGCAGAGCTGAATGCATCCATCATTATCAACGTAGTAAAATTCTCTCCTACATTGAGTATTTCTCCTGCCATGATCAATCAAGATGGTTATTATCTTTTATCTGATGATAATCAAAACATGCTTGGGCATCTTGTTAGTGAACGAGTGGGTAAAACACTAAAAATTCAAAAGCCTGCATTATGGAGTGTAATGTCGAAACAAAAAGAAGGAAGCTTATCACTTGATGATGGTATTTATTCTTTTTATCGTTTTGATATGGAAAAAGAAATTCCAAATAAAAAAATGTATTTTTTACTCTATTACCCCACTTATGAAGTGAATGTTTTATTTGAATTAATTCGTGTTGAAATAATGGAAGAAGCGGCAATCATTTTTCTATTATTAAGCCTTATCGTTATTCCTTTTGGGATTCTACTTAGTTTTTGGGATAACTCTAATTTAGAAAGTCAGTTAGCCAAATCTGCATTAGAAGGTATGTCTGCTGTTGTTATCACTGATAAACATAGACGAATTTTAAAGGTGAATCCTGCATTTACTTCAATTAGTGGTTTCTCTGCAAGTGAAGTCATAGGAAAAAATACTTTCGATGTATTGCTATCTGAGAGTGAAAATATTGATAAACGTCTAAATACATGGAAGCAAGTTGAAGAGCTTGGTGCTTGGCAGGGGGAGCTCGATGTACTGAGTAAAAATAAGAGAAAGCTAAGCCTACTGGTTCGTATTCAATCTGTGAAAAGTAAAAGAAAAGCGACTCAGTATTATATTATTTCCTATATTGATATTACTAAGCGTAAAGAGCTAGAAAAAGAATTGCGCTATTTAAGCGAAAAAGACGTTCTTTCTGGCTGTTGGAATCGTAGAAAATTTGAATTTGAATTAGAGAATCAGACTTTATTAACTCAGCGTTATTACCCAGTGCATCAGTGCTGTCTTGCCATATTAGATATTGATCTATTTAAACGAATTAATGATACAAAAGGGCATGACGTTGGTGATCAAGTTATACGTTTAGTTTCTGATATCTTAAATAATGGGAGTCGAGAAACGGATTTTGTGGCTAGGATAGGTGGGGAAGAGTTTGCCATTATAATGCCTCATACCACGTTGATAGACGCTGAAATGGTGATAAATAGATTGCGAGTAGCTGTTTCTCAATTAGAGGAATATCACGTAACAATAAGTGGTGGCCTAACTGATTTAGGTCGTTCAAAAAAAGACGCTTATAAGTGTGCGGATCTCGCGTTATATGAATCAAAAACTAATGGGCGAAATCAAGTGTCGATTTGTTCTAGTTTGGAAGATTTAGCATAACCGATGAAATAAAAGACCTATTAGACTAAAGTCTAACCTTGTCTATACTTATGATTACCGATACATAAGTCTAATGGGAAAGCATGACTCTAATAGAGTGATGGAAGAGGACTGAGAATGAAGTGAGGTTAATATGTTTACTGATTTTTTAGTAAGGCTCACAGTTGGTAGTTTAGCTATTTTAGGTTTCAAACTAAGCGCAATTTATTTTTTATTAATGGTATTGTTGATCAGTACCCATAATAAAGAGTTTTTTGGGTGGTAAATGTTTTGGTAAAAGCCAGACATCATGATGTCTGGCTTTTTTGTTTTTAAGCAGAAAAGTAACCCGATATAAGATTAATAGCTTTTGAATAATGGTTATTTAAATGCTTTGTTGCTTGCTCTGAGTCGCGTGATAAAGTGAATTTCATCATGGTTTCATGCTCTTCTAAGTATTGAGCATAAGTTTCACTAATTACTTGAGGATTATTATTTAGATGTCGGTAACGTGTGATTTGATTCGATATATCTTGGTAGAATTGATACATGATAGGAGATTTAGCACCCTCTAGTAGTGCGTTGTGGAAGTGAGTATATCGATCTTCCCATTCTCTTAACTTTTCTAACTCCGCATCTTTTAATTCAATCTTACTTAGTTTATGGAAACTGGTTAATACATTTAATTCCCAATTTTCATTCCCATTAGCGATAGCTTTAGCTAATAAAACTTGGCTGATAGTTCGCAAACTCTCAAACAGTTCTTTAAGTTCATCAAGTGAAATTGAAGCAACCCAACATCCTTTTTGAGGTTCAAGTTTGACGTATTTATTCCAAGATAATTGAACTAGAGCTTCACGAATAGGAGATGCTCCTACGTTATAACGTTCTTTTAGTTCAGCAACGACCAACTTCTGACCAGGTTTTAATTTCCCTGAGAGAATATCTTTGTAGATCATTTTTGAAACTTTATCTGTGAGAGTTAAGCTAGACATCTTATATACAATTTGGTGTGCGGTTAATATTGCTCGATAGTATAGCGTATTGTTTGTTTTGGGCAAGAAAATTTCATAAAAAAAGAGGGCGAAAGCCCTCTTTTTATTAACTAGTTGTATTCGTTTATTAATTCAATGAATTATAGAACGTGTACAGAAGCTGTGTTTGTAGTACCAGATGGAACTAGAGCACCAGAAACCATAACAACGATATCGCCTTTAGCGCCAATACCTGATTCAAGAGCTAACTCTTTACCACGTAGGTAGAATGCGTCAGTGCTATCGATTGAATCAACGATCATTGGAGTAATACCTTTAGAAAGACATAGTTGTGCAGCAGTCTTAGTATTAGTAGTTACAGCGATGATTTTAGCTGTTGGGAAGTATTTACGGATTGAACGAGCTGATTTACCAGCTTCAGTTGCAACAACGATAACAGGAGCGTTTAGTTTCTCAGCTGTATCTACTGCACCTTTACATACCGCTTCAGTGATACGTAGACGTGGGCTATCTAGACGAGAGCCTAGTTCTGCTTTAAGAGCTGCATCAGTACGAGCACAGATTTGAGCCATGATAGTTACAGCTTCTACTGGGTATTTACCTTTAGCAGATTCACCTGAAAGCATTACAGCATCAGTACCATCCATGATTGCGTTCGCAACGTCACCCGCTTCAGCACGAGTTGGACGTGGGTTTTTGATCATAGAATCAAGCATTTGAGTTGCAGTGATTACAACTTTACGTGCGCGGTTACATTTCTCGATCATCATCTTCTGAGCGAAGATTACTTCTTCAACTGGGATTTCAACACCAAGGTCACCACGAGCAACCATGATACCGTCAGAAGCTTCTAGGATTGAATCGAAGTTATCAACACCTTCTTGGTTTTCAATCTTAGAGATGATTTGAATGTTCTCGCCGCCGTTAGCAACAAGTAGTTCACGGATTTCTTTAACGTCTTCTTCTTTACGGATGAAAGAAGCAGCAACGAAATCAACGCCTTGCTCACAACCAAATTTAAGGTCAGCTTTATCTTTTTCAGATAGAGCAGGAAGTTGAACAGAAACGCCAGGAAGGTTAACACCTTTGTTTTCGCCTAGGTCACCGTTGTTAAGAACTTTACACTTAACTTCAGTTTCAGTTGTCGCAACAACTTCCATTTCGATTAGACCATCATCAACAAGGATAGTGTTACCAACTTCAAGGTCGTTTGCGAAACCTGGGTAAGTTACAGCAACAACGTCTTTGTTACCAACAACTGAAGTATCTGTTGTGAATGTGAAATCTTGACCTGCAACTAGAGCAACATCGTCGCCATTTTCTAGTTTGATTGTGCGGATTTCAGGACCTTTAGTATCAAGAAGAATAGCAAGTTGTTTGCCAGTGTTTTTCATTACTTGACGTACGTTATCAATACGTTGGCCGTGTTCTGCGAAGTCGCCGTGTGAGAAGTTTAGGCGCATAACGTTCATACCAGCATTTGCTAGTTCAGTTAGTTTTTCAACTGATTCAGTTTTTGGGCCGATCGTACAAACGATTTTGGTCTTTTTCATGTGAGAAATCTCTCCAGATGAGTATATTTAAAATGATAAACGCAGTAATGCCCAGCTAATGTTTGAAGTGTTGAAAAATTACAACAATTTTATCTTCAAATAACACGATAGCTAAGCATTGAAATTCAGTAATTACCTGTATTTTAGCTCGAAAAGAGTAATGGATTATTGATTCAGGTAAACAATTTGTACTTTAATCACAATATTAAAAACAAATTTACATTACTCGACATAATTTCGAACATGTCTTTTTCGTAAGTTTCTATCTATTTTGACGCAAATTCTAACAGTAAAACCCGTGAAGATCACTTTCTAGTTAGTATGATCTTCGTCAAATATTTATTTTATGATTCGAAATAAAAAAGGCACATTAAGTGCCTTTATATTATTGATTTTCAATTGGTTGATATGCTTTAAGTTTTTGCATACCTTTCGCTAATTTAACGAACCAAGTACCAATAGCAAGAACTGAGATTACTGCACCAACAACTGGGATTGCAGCATAAACTTTATCAAGGATAGAGCTATCTACCCAGTAATCAAGACCCGCAGCCATACCACTCATTGTTGCAGCCGTTACTGCTAAAACAACGAAAAATGTAAGAAAAAGGAAAAAGCTTTTAATGATCGCGTAGTAATGACTATCGATGACTTCATCATTAGTGCCTTTATTCATTTGGTAGCCCGCATAAATAATTGCAATAATACCTGAAACCATAAGAGTGATTGGAGTTAGTAGGCTTGCAATATAAGCAAACCAAATACCATTATCTGTTTTCTTTGACATAATATTTGTCCAGTAATGAAATGAATGTAGCAAGTATATACCTTATTTTTATTATGGGAATATACTTGCTAAGTAGTAGCGATTATTTCAGCATTCTTTTTAGAATTTTACCTGTTGCTGTCATAGGTAAAGCTTCAACAATATCAAGATGTTTAGGGCATTTATAATCCGCTAAATGTTGACGACTCCATTTGATTAATTCTTTTTCTGAAATAGAGTGCCCCTCTTTTAGAATGACAAAAGCTTTCACTTCTTCACCAAAACGAGAGTGTTCAACGCCAATGACAGCCACAAGATGTACAGAAGGGTGACTCATGTATACTTCTTCTACTTCTCTTGGATAAATATTGTAACCACCGCTAATGATTAACTCTTTTAAACGGTCAACAACGTAGATATATCCTTCATCATCAAAGCGAACAATATCACCGGTATGAAGCCAACCATTGACGATTGTTTTTGCTGTTTCTTGTGGTTTCTTGTAATAACCTTTCATTACGTTATGACCACGAATAACGAGTTCACCTTCTTGACCTGTCGGAACTTCGTGTCCATTTTTATCTACCACTTTCATGGTTACGCCAGGTAATGGTTGACCAATACTGCCTGGTTTACGTTCAAATTCTAAGTGGTTAAATGCGGCTACTGGTGAAGATTCAGATAAACCATAACCTTCGATAACAGGAACTTGTAGCTTCTCTTCAAATTGTTTTAATACCTCAACAGGCATAGACGCACCACCGGAGATCGCAACTTTCAATGTTTGTGCAATTTCTTTAAGGTAAGCGCCAGGATGTTTTTCAGCATAGGCTAATAAGCCAATAAACATAGTTGGAACACCTGCTAAGTGCGTTACTTTATGCTCATGTATTTGCTGAACCACTGTTTTTGGTACAAAGCGAGAAATCAAAACTAAAGCACTACCAGCAAGGATAGAGGTGTTCATTATTAGAGATTGACCAAAGGTGTGAAACAGAGGAAGTATAGCGATGCTGACATCAGTGCCTTTTTGATTGGTTAGTGCTTGGCAAGCTTGTGCATTACATAGCATATTACTTTGGCTAAGCTCTGCTCCTTTCGCAGCTCCAGTTGTACCTGATGTGTATAGGATCACGCAGCTATCTTCTGCTGAGCGATAAACGGTGTCGAAGGTTTTTCTACCCGTTTCTAACCATTGATGAAAAGAGTGTGCTTCGGCTGGCTTTTCAGATGTAGGAGCGGTTTCGATAAGAATAAAATGCTCACAAAAATCAGCTTTAGTATAGCCTTCGTAGCCAAATTGGCCGATAGGCATCGCATCAGATCCTTGATATGAAATTAGAGCTACGGCATCTGAATCTTTTAAGTGATAGGCCACTTCTTCGCCTTTTAGCATGACATTTAGAGGAACAACAACGGCTCCTATTTTTTGAATAGCATAATAGGCAATAACGAATTCTGGTGTGTTAGGGCAAGAGAGCGCTATTTTTTCATTGGGTTTAATATTTAACTGACTTAGGTGATCTGCAATCGCGTTTACTTTTTGATTTAGTTCTTGGTAAGTAATTTTCAGCTCTTGGAAGATTAAAGCGATGTTGTTTGGACGAAAAGTCGCGTTACGCTCAAGATTATTGGCTAAATTGTACATAGATAACCTTTATTGTTATTAGTTAATGTTGAATATATGGAAGTGTATATCAAGAAAGAAATAAAAGCAGAGAGGAAAAAAAGATTTTATTGATTATATTAAGAATAAGAGCAAAGGGTGGGATACCTATGCTCTATTTAATCATTAAAATTTATATGAAGCACCGACATATAAAGAGTCTAAGGCATATAGGTTTGTTTCTGTTGTTAGTCCTGCACCACTTTGATAATCAAGGTACTCAACGGCATACATGTCCATTTCATAAGCGGCTCTAAATTGAACGCCACCTAATGCTTTTGGGGTGTATTCAACACCAAACCCAAACTTAAAAGCGGCTCCGCTATCATCAGTGAGTAACTCTTCACTCTGATTTAAATCTAAACTCGACATACCAACGAGTCCAAAGGGTCTGATGCCATTTTTAAAGGTATACCCTAAGTTTGCCGCTAAGGAAATAGAGCTTGGTTTCATTGAATAGTTGCCTACTTTTGCCTTTGCTGTTCCATAGTCTGTATAGGTTCCTTCAATACCGACAATTTTATTGAATTGATATCCTAGATAGACTTTTGTTGAGTTACCATCCGCTTCTGCTGAAATAGGGTTATTGCTATAGCCCCAAGAATCTTCTTCAGAGTAACCAAATGAACCAAAACCTACCCCAGCATAAAAACCGCTTATTTTGGGCTGAGATATATCCATATTATCGTTAGCAAGCGTGTAGAAAGAGGCGGTAGAGATAAGGAGGGGAAGAAATATTCGTTTCATTGATAGCTCCATAATCAAAGTAATTATCGATCAGTATAGGTAGCTTTATTTGATATCCAAATTATTAATGCTTTTTTGTGATCTATTGATAGTGCAATTGGTTCTTTGATAGTGCGATTAGCTATTTTTCATTATTGAAAGGATCTTGAATAATAGTCTTTGAGTTATTTCTAGGATGGAGTATATGAATAAAAAAGGATTATTGGCGATTGTCACTATATTAATTATTGTCGCTGTATGTACTTCAGGTTTAATGAGAGCAGCGATAGAACTATCAATATTTTTACTTTTGATGGGCTATTTATTCATCGTCAAAAAAAAGAAGATAAAATAAAAAGTAAAAAGGCTGATAAGTAAAAATACTTATCAGCCTTTTTTAATTTGGTGGCCCCTCCCAGACTTGAACTGGGGACCGAACGATTATGAGTCGTGCGCTCTAACCACTGAGCTAAGGGGCCTTTGTAGGTGGTCGATTATAGGGGAAGATGAAAACAGTGTCTAGACATAAGGCGACTGCTTTTTAATCAGTTGATTGAAAATATGCGTTCAGATCGAAAAAAGGTGAGCCTAAGCCCACCTTTTTGATTCTATTAACAAATAATTGTGTTTAATTATTCGTCTAAGAAGCTACGTAATACTTCTGAACGACTTGGGTGACGCAATTTACGAAGCGCTTTTGCTTCGATTTGACGAATACGCTCACGTGTTACGTCAAATTGTTTACCCACTTCTTCTAGAGTATGGTCAGTATTCATGTCGATACCAAAACGCATACGAAGTACTTTTGCTTCACGAGGAGTTAGACCTGCAAGAACGTCATTTGTAGCAAACTTCAAGCTAGTTGATGTAGCTGAATCTACAGGCAGTTCAAGCGTGTTATCCTCGATGAAATCACCTAGGTGCGAATCTTCATCGTCACCGATTGGCGTTTCCATTGAAATAGGCTCTTTAGCGATCTTCAGAACCTTGCGGATCTTGTCTTCTGGCATTTGCATGCGTTCAGCAAGTTCTTCAGGTAGTGGTTCACGGCCCATTTCTTGTAGCATTTGACGCGAGATACGATTCAGTTTGTTGATCGTTTCGATCATGTGTACTGGAATACGGATCGTACGTGCTTGGTCAGCAATCGAACGAGTGATAGCTTGACGGATCCACCATGTAGCGTAAGTAGAGAATTTGTAACCACGACGGTATTCAAATTTATCTACTGCCTTCATTAGACCAATGTTACCCTCTTGGATAAGATCTAGGAATTGAAGACCACGGTTTGTGTATTTCTTAGCAATAGAGATTACAAGACGTAAGTTTGCTTCAACCATCTCTTTTTTCGCACGGCGAGCTTTTGCTTCACCGATAGACATACGACGACTGATGTCTTTAATGTTCTCTACAGGTAAACCTGTTTCTTTTTCGATGCTATCTAGTTTTGCGATAGAGCGACGAATGTCTTCTTCGTAACGTTGTAGGCGTTCAACATATGGCTTATCTGAAGCCATAATTTCATTGAACCACTCATCAGAAGATTCATTACCTGTGAACAGTGCAATGAATGATTTCTTAGGCATTTTGCCGTATTCAACACACATACGCATAATTAGGCGTTCTTGTGTACGAACACGATCCATACCATCACGCATTTCTTTTACTAGGTAGTCGAATTGTTTAGGGATTAGCTTAAATTCACGGAAAATATCCGTTAATTCACCAATCGCTTCGCGTGATTTCGCATCATCACGACCAAATTCTTCAAATGCTAATTGCATGTTGTGGTAAGAAGTTCGAAGCTCTGTGAATTTCTCTAGAGCAAGTTCAGGGTCAATACCTGCATCTTCTTCTTCTTCCGTTTCACCTTCATCATCTTCGTCATCTTCATCATCAAGCTCAGCTTCGCTTAATTCAGAACCGATATGAGTCGCTGTTGGTGCAGATGAACCGTCATCATTTGGATCAACAAATCCTGAAATAATGTCAGTTAAACGAATTTCTTCAGTTTGTACTTTGTCAAACTGTTCTAGTAAGTATGAAATAGCGCCAGGGAATTCAGCAACAGAACACTGAACTTCATTGATACCTTCTTCAATACGTTTAGCGATGTCAATTTCGCCTTCACGAGTAAGAAGTTCAACTGTGCCCATTTCACGCATGTACATACGTACTGGGTCAGTTGTACGGCCAATTTCACTTTCTACACTTGATAGTGCTGCTGCAGCGGCTTCTGCTGCATCTTCATCAGTTACGGCATCATCATCATTTAATGACATGTCATCAGCATCAGGAGCGGTTTCTACCACTTTGATACCCATGTCATTGATCATTTGGATAATATCTTCAACCTGCTCAGAATCGACAATCTCTTCTGGTAGGTGATCGTTAACTTCTGCGTAGGTCAGGTAGCCTTGTTCCTTGCCTTTGATTACAAGTAATTTTAGCTGTGACTGCGGATTTTGATCCATAGACGGTATCCTACTTCTGGTCTGTGTGACGGAATTAGTATGCGATATGCAAACCACTAATAATAACAAATTTTTTCATTGATGACGACAATTTGGGTTCTACGCTTTTAATTCTAGCATTAAGGCTAGCAGCTCCCTTTTTTCTTCGACTGATAAGCCAAGTGTTCTTTCTTTCGTCTGCAAACTTTCAATTTGTTGATTGATGCACTGGGCTAAAACACTGTCCAGTGAATCCATAAATACATCTTGTATATTGTCTTGGTCTATAGGAAGTTCCCATGCTGCCAAGCGTGATAATAGTTTTTCATTTTTATCACCGCGCCAATGTTCTAATAACAGGCCTGTGGTGATATGGGGATTATGTCGACAACTTTCAAGTAGCTGAAGAAATAAACTTAATCCAGGAAGTGGAATTTCTTTAACACTTTCTAAATCTGGTACTAATTGAGCTAATTCTGGGTTTTGTAATAATAAGGTTATTACTTCTCGCATAGCCGTGCGTTTTATTTCTGGTTGCGCAAGGCGTTTAGGCTCTACAGCACCTTGTTTAGATATTAGTTGCTGTAATTGACTTTCATCGAGAATTCCAAGCGTTTTGCCAAGTTGCTCACGTAAATAAAGGCGTAATGTACCACCTGGTACTTTATCAATTAGTGGCACTGCAAGTGTTGTTAATTTTGCTTTCCCTTCACGTGTACTGGTATCGATTTGGTCAACCAATGTTCTAAACATGAAGTTGATTAGTGACTCAGCGTTAGCGACTTCTTGCTCGAATGCTTCTTTTCCATATTGACGGATGTAAGTATCTGGATCTTCACCATCAGGTAAGAACATAAATTTCAGTTGGCGCCCATCATTTAAATAGGGAAGCGCTTGCTCCATCGCTCGCCATGCCGCTTCGCGTCCAGCTCGGTCACCGTCATAACAACAAACAACGGTACTGGTTTGGCGGAAAAGAAGCTGCATATGATCGCCTGTTGTTGCTGTTCCTAGAGAGGCAACGGCATAGTCGACACCATATTGAGCCAAGGCAACTACATCCATATAACCTTCAACAACTAAGGCTTGTGGTAAGTCTTTGTAGGCTTGCAATGCTTCATATAAACCATAAAGCTCTTTGCCTTTATGGAAAATAGGCGTTTCAGGTGAATTTAAATATTTGGGAGTGCCTTCACCAATTACGCGTCCACCGAAGCCAATAACGCGACCACGGCGGTCTCGGATTGGGAACATGACTCGACCACGGAAACGATCGTAACGGCGTCCATTATCGCTTTCAATTAACATCCCGCCGCTAACAAGGGCATCTTGTGATGCTTTATCGCGACCAAAGTTATTTTTAACTAACTCCCATTCATCAGCAATATAACCAATACCAAATTTTTGGACAATCTCACCAGAGAGACCTCTATCTTTAAGATAGTTGATTGCGTGAATATTTGCTGCGGATTTTAATTGGGAGCGATAAAACTGACTAATGCCACCCATTAAGTCATATAAACTGCGTTTTTGTTCTGAATTTGCAGTTGGACCTGATGATGGGGCATTAAAACCACTGCGTTGTTCGCGAGGTACATCAAGACCAAGCATAGATGCAAGTTCTTCGATAGCTTCAACGAATTCTAATCGGTCAAACTCCATAAGGAAGTCAATGGCGTTACCATGAACACCACAACCGAAGCAGTGATAGAATTGTTTTTCTTGGCTTACAGAGAAAGAAGGGGATTTTTCATTATGGAATGGACAGCAGGCACCATAGTTTTTCCCTTGTTTTTTCAGTTTTACTCTTGCGTCAATGATATCGACAATGTCGTGTCGATTTAAAAGCTCATCAATAAAACTGCGAGGGATATGTCCAGCCATCTTTTCTTTTCCTGTAGATACAAACAAGCCGTGCAATCAAAGATAGCACGGCTTGTTTTATAAATAGAGTATTATTAAGCCAGTTTAGATTTAACTAATTGGCTTACTTTACCCATGTCAGCGCGGCCTTGGATTTGAGGTTTTAACACACCCATCACCTTGCCCATATCTTGCATACCAGCAGCACCTGATTCAGCAATTGCTTTGTCTAATAACTCAGCAACTTCTTCATCGGTCAATGCTTGTGGCATGAAATCTTCCAGTACTGTTATTTCAGCACTTTCTTTTTCAGCAAGATCATCACGACCAGCAGCAGTAAACTGCGAAACTGAATCGCGACGTTGTTTAACCATCTTAGTTAATACAGCGATGATTTCATCGTCAGACAAAGTTGTTTGACCATCAACTTCACGCTGTTTAATTTCAGATAAAGCTAAACGAATAGTGCCAAGGCGTAATTTATCCTTGGCTTTCATCGCTAACTTTTGCTCTTCTTTGAGTTGTTCAATTAGAGCCATAACTTAGTCCTAAATAGTTAGGTAAGTTATTAGTACAGGCGAACGCGACGTGCGTTTTCGCGAGACAGCTTCTTAGCGTGACGCTTTTGAGCTGCTGCTTTAGCGCGTTTACGTACTGTAGTAGGTTTTTCGTAATGTTCACGACGGCGAACTTCAGAAAGAATACCTGCTTTTTCGCAAGAGCGCTTGAAACGACGTAGTGCAACGTCGAACGGTTCGTTTTCACGTACTTTAACTACTGGCATATGCCTTTCACCTCAGGTGTTAGTCAATTCGCTGGTAGTTATAATTAACCAGCTATTATTCAAATTGGTGCCGAATTTTAATCCGATCTAGTCTCTTTGTAAAGCATTCTTGATTAAGAATTGAGTAATTTCTTTGTTTATTTTGTCTTCTTAAGGCATCTCCTTGCTTGAGGTAGCTCAGGGATGTAGGTAATATGGCGATAAATTAACAGGTAGCTGAGAAAAATATGCGAATTTTAGGCATTGAAACCTCGTGTGATGAAACGGGTGTTGCGATTTATGATGATGAAAAAGGGTTATTAGCTCATCAGCTGTATAGCCAAGTAAAACTGCATGCTGATTACGGCGGTGTAGTGCCTGAATTGGCTTCTCGTGATCATGTTAAAAAAACCATTCCTTTGATTAAAGCAGCACTGAATGACGCTGGTTTAACCAAAGATGATATCGATGGGATTGCGTATACTGCAGGCCCAGGTCTAGTGGGGGCTTTACTCGTAGGTTCAACCATTGGCCGAAGCATTGCTTATGCATGGGATGTTCCTGCAATTCCTGTTCATCATATGGAAGGGCATTTACTTGCTCCGATGCTTGAAGATGAGCCACCAGCATTTCCATTTGTTGCTTTACTTGTTTCTGGTGGTCACACCATGATGGTTGAAGTAAAAGGCATTGGTGAATATCAGATCCTTGGTGAATCTGTGGATGATGCCGCTGGTGAAGCATTTGATAAAACAGCAAAATTGATGGGACTAGATTACCCAGGTGGCCCATTACTTTCTAAATTAGCAGAGAGTGGCACAAAAGGGCGTTTTAAATTCCCACGTCCTATGACAGATCGTCCTGGCTTGGATTTTAGTTTTTCGGGTTTGAAAACATTTGCTGCAAATACGATTCGTGGCAATGAAGATGATCTGCAAACACGAGCTGATATCGCTTTTGCTTTCCAAGAAGCGGTAGTTGATACATTAGCGATTAAATGTCGCCGAGCTTTAAAGCAAACAGGAATGAAACGTTTAGTGATGGCTGGTGGCGTAAGTGCGAATAAATATTTACGTCAAGAACTTGAAGTGATGATGAAGAAAATTGGTGGTGAGGTGTATTACCCTCGAACTGAATTTTGTACCGATAATGGTGCCATGATTGCTTATGCTGGAATGCAACGTTTGAAAAACGGCGAAACGACAGATTTAGCGGTTCAAGCTAAACCTCGTTGGCCAATCGATCAGTTAGCGCCAATTAAATAAAAAGTGATCCGTTTGGATCATAAAAGATCGTTATCTATATAAAGGGGCTATTTAGTCCCTTTTTCTTTGCCATATTTTTGTCTCTTTGCCTTCAAAGAAACGTTTTATATTTTCATGGTGCTTTAAAACAATTAAGCAAGAGAGCATAGCAACAGGTAAGGTATATTGAGGTTTTACAAGCCAAGTAAATAGAGGGGCAAGTAAAGCGGTGATCATTGAAGCTAATGAAGAGTATCCAGTTACAAGTACAGTGACGACCCAGCAACCAAATAACATTCCTGTTAAATCTAATCCTATCGGGGCTAATGCTCCAAGAGCGGTCGCAACACCTTTACCACCTTTAAAATGGAAAAAGAGCGGGTACATGTGACCTAAGCAAGCAGAGATCGCAATGATACCAAGCATAAAAGGATTTATTTCAAGAAAGTAACCACCCCATACTGGTAACATTCCTTTTAGGATATCGCATAAGAGGACTAGCCCTGCAGCACTTCTTCCACCAATTCTAAATACATTAGTGGCACCTGGATTATGTGAGCCAGAGGTTCGAGGGTCAGGTAAGCCTTTTAATCGGCAAATTAAAACCGCACTAGAGATCGATCCTAGCAGATAGGCGATGATGATCATAATTAGTGCAAGAGGGGTCATGAATGAGCCTTAATTTAAGCGATCGAGAGCGATCAGAAATCATTTTTATAGTATATTGCTCGACACATTAAGCAAAGTAATATCAATATTACGTTGTTTTTCTTTTGATGGGTATCCGACCTCTTAATAAAAAGTGTGATCAAAGATGGATTTAGTATTTATAAAACAGCTTGAAGTAATTACCACCATTGGTGTTTATGAATGGGAACAAGGAATTAAACAAAAGCTCGTATTAGATATTGATATGGCTCACGATAACAAACCAGCGGCAAAATCGGACGATGTTGAGCATTGTTTAAATTACGCTGAAGTGAGCGAAGCGGTAACAGAATATATTCAAAATGGTCGATTTTTATTAGTTGAACGTGTAGCTGAAGAAATTGCCGAGCTAATCATGACTCGTTTTTCTGTTCCTTGGGTTCGAATTCATTTATCTAAGCCAGGTGCAGTTGTAAATGCGCATAGCGTCGGCGTTGTGATTGAGCGAGGAAGTAAATGATCACAACCTATATTGGCATTGGCTCCAATATTGAACCAGAAAAGCATGTAAAGGCTGCGATAGATGAGTTAAAGCTGTTAGGAAACATAACTCAAATATCAACCGTATATGAGGCTGAGCCCGTAGGCTTTTCAAGTAATAATTTTTTTAATTTAGTCGCTGAGTTAGAAGTTACGTGTTCATTAAGTGAACTTGCAGCTCGATTACGTGCGATTGAACTAAAATGGGGAAGATTACCTAATGCACAAAAGAATCAAGATCGAACGTTAGATCTGGATATTTTGTTGTATGGTGATGTGATCTCAAATGATGATCCTAAATTACCGAGAGAGGATCTATTTAAGTTTGCATTTGCTATTTTACCTCTTGTTGAGCTTAACCCTGATTTAATTGTACCTGGTACAAAAACAACTATTAGTGAGATATGGAATCATTTCACTCACAATCAATCACTCAAACCCGCGTTAATTAACTTAAGGTCTTAATGGAATATCATGACGTACTTTGAAGCTTTCTTTCTTGCTCTTCTGCAAGGATTCACAGAGTTTTTACCTATCTCAAGTTCAGCTCATTTAATTTTACCTTCTGCAATTTTAGGTTGGCCAGATCAAGGTTTAGCTTTTGATGTTGCAGTTCATGTTGGCACATTAGCTGCGGTGGTTATCTACTTTAGAAAAGAAGTGGTGACATTATTAACCGCTTGGGTAGGTTCTATTGTAAAAAAAGAGCATAACAAGGAATCAAATTTGGCTTGGTTAATCGTGTTAGCTACGATTCCAGCGGCTTTATTTGGCTTACTATTTAAAGATTTTATTGAAATATATTTACGTAGTGCATGGGTTATTGCTGCAACAACGATTGTTTTTGGTTTATTGCTTTGGTGGGTTGATAAGAATGCGACGCTAGCAAAAGATGAATACCAGATGACGTGGAAAAAGGCGTTATTTTTAGGCATTGCTCAGGCAATGGCGATGATTCCTGGAACTTCTCGCTCAGGAATCACAATTACCGCAGCGTTGTATCTTGGATTTACTCGTGAGGCTGCGGCACGTTTTTCTTTCCTAATGTCCATTCCAATTATTACACTTGCTGGATCTTATCTTGGTCTTAAATTGGCAATGAGTGATATTTCAATTCACTTAGGCTTATTAAGTACTGGTGTGATTGTTTCTTTTATTAGTGCTTATATCTGTATTCATTTCTTTTTGAAGCTGATTTCAAGTATGGGAATGATGCCGTTTGTTATCTACCGTATCTTATTAGGTTCAAGCCTATTGTTATGGTTAGCTTTGCACTAGAGACTAGAGACTAGAGACTAGAGACTAGAGACTAGAGACTAGAGACTATACGCTTCGCTAACTAGAAACGATAAGAGCAAGTATTGCTGGAGTGACGATGTTCTAGGCTTCAAGATACTATGTTTGCAGGTTTCGGGTGTATTCGGTTTTATTTTCCTGAAACCTGAAACCTGAAACCTGAAACCTTGGCTTTTATAGTCTCTAGAGCGAAGCGTTCTAGTTTCTAGTCAGCGTAGCGTATAGCTTATTTGATATCTAACTTATCCTTTACCGCTTCAATTCGTCTTTTATTTAACTCGTATCTGATCTCCTGGCCTTTAAATCCTGCCGCAACCACATCTTTCACTTCCACATTCTTTGCTGCATCAAATGCTGCTTCAAAACGTTGTTTTTGTGGGTAAGGCTGAGTTTCTAACCCCAACCTTCCTGCATGATCAGCTTGGCAGCAAAGTAGTATAGGAGCTAAGCGCTCTGGTTTACGCCATACATCCATTTTATCGAATATTTTAATGAAGGTTTGTGCTCGTAATTCTGCTGCTCTGTGGATATTAGAGTGATGTTCGCATACTAATAGAGCAAGATCTCGATAGTCATTTGGAACACGAACACGATCACACAATCTTTTAATCAGTTTTATACCTGTATGGCAATGCAATTTATGGCTTGGCCATTCTGATTCTGGCGTGACACCTTTCCCAAGGTCATGCACTTGTGCTGCAAAGCGAGTTGGTAAGTCTTGGCTTAATAGAGCCGCTTGCTGAGCAACCATTAGAGTGTGAATCCCCGAATCAATTTCAGGGTGCCACTTTTCTGGTTGTGGTACACCAAATAAAGCATTGAGTTCAGGTAGTACAATAGCAAGAGCACCACACTCTTTTAGCGTAGAAAGAAAGATTTCAGGGTGCTGGCTAGATAATGATTTTTGCCATTCTTGCCATACTCGCTCAGCCGTTAAATGAGAGAGTTCACCACTATCCACTAACACTTTCATTAAGTTCATGGTTTCATGGGCAATCGTAAAGCCTAGATGGTGAAAACGAGCAGCAAAACGAGCTACACGCAGAACTCGTAAGGGATCTTCTGTAAATGCATCAGATACGTGACGAAGTGTGCGGTCTATAATGTCTTGTTGGCCGTTATAAGGGTCGATGAGTTCACCATTATCAGCTTGAGCGATGGCATTTATGGTAAGGTCTCGGCGTAATAAATCTTCTTCTAATGTAACGTCTGGTTCAGCGTAACAGGTAAATCCTTTATAGCCTTGGCCACTTTTTCGTTCGGTTCGTGCGAGGGCGTATTCTTCTTTAGTTTTCGGGTGCAGGAATACAGGGAAATCTTGTCCAACGGTTTGATAACCTAGAGATCCCATTTCTTGTGGAGTAGACCCAACAACAACCCAATCCTTATCTTTTACGTCAATATTGAGAAGTGAATCTCGAACTGCACCACCAACTAAATAAATTTTCACGTTTTGTCCTAATCGCTGCCAAGATAAAGAGAACTTTCTTTACTTTCTTACATCCAATGATACCGTGCAAATAGAGTTTTTCGACTTTTTATTCCCATGCTTTGTTTTTGTTGAGCCGATTAGGATAGATTTAACCTTATGTACCAAGATTTTTTTGGCTTTAATGAGCTGCCATTTTCAATGACACCAAATGCGCGATTTCTTTATTTAAGTGATCGTCATAAAGAAGCATTGAATTACCTATTATCTGGTTTAGGGCAAGGTGGTGGTTTTGCATTATTAACAGGAGAGGTAGGGACTGGTAAAACAACAGTTTCAAGAGCGTTATTTTCTCAGTTAGATAAAAAGGTGAATTTAGCTTTAATTTTAAACCCTATGTTTAGTGCTCAAGAGCTATTGGAAGCGATTTGTGATGAATTTGAAATTGCTTATTCTTCTCTTGCTTCATTAAAGCAGCTAACCGATAACATTGTTCACTACTTAAAAAGTGAAAACGAAAAAGGTTATCAGACCATTGTTGCTATCGACGAAGCTCAGCATCTCGGTCCTGATGTTCTTGAGCAGTTGCGTTTATTAACAAACTTTGAAACCGATAGCGATAAGTTATTAAAAGTCTTACTAATTGGTCAACCAGAGTTACAACAAAAACTCCAGCAAACTAACTTACGACAATTAGCGCAGCGAATTACGGCAAGGTATCATTTACTGCCTTTAACGCCTCAAGAAATTGAGCATTATATTACTCATCGTTTGAATGTTGCTGGCGGAGATACCACACTTTTCTCCCCCCCATTAATTAAGAAAATTGCTCAGTATTCAAATGGGATACCTCGTTTAGTTAACTTATTATGTGATAAAGCACTGTGGGTGAGCTATCAAAATGGCAATCAAAAAGTAGATCAAGCGGCGCTTAAAAAAGCAAGTGAGTTGGTTCTTGACTGGCAAGTTGCTTCTACTACTGAACATTCATCTATAAATATTCAAGCGCGTCGCTTTATTCCGTTAGCCGCTATCGGTGTATCGGCTTTGTTGTGCTTTGGCATTTATTCTATGCTGCCTAGTTATTTAGATAAGCATTTTCCAATACAAGAACCAGTTGTTGAAGCGCCTTTAGTGGGGTTTCATGATCAATCTGATGCATTTAAACAGTTACTTTCCGTATGGGGCTACTCTGTCAATTCATTCCAAGCTAACTGTACCAATGCAAAACGTGCGCAATTATATTGTTTAGATGACAATGGATCTTTAAATGATTTGCTTGCTGTGAATCGTCCTGCGGTTGTTTGGTTACAAGAATATTCTGGCGAAGGTCTGCTAGCTATTGTATATCGTGTGAGCTCTAAAGGTGTTGAGTTGTTGCTTCCTTCTAAGCGTGTGGAAGTCTCACATCAATGGTTTAGTCGCCACTGGAATGGGGCATACGTGCAATTATGGCAAAAGCCAATAATAACAGAACGCGCAATGCGAAAAGGCGACGAAGGTGCAGCCATTTTTGCTTTAAATCACTTACTTTCAACCGCATTAGAGCAGCCAATGGTTGAGTCGGATCGCTTCGATGAAAAAACGGAACAACAAGTAAAACAGTTTCAGGAAATTTTTGGTTTGAAAGAGGATGGAATTGCTGGTTCTAGTACCTTGATGTGGTTAGATAGTGTTACCAATGCAAATGCTCCGTTATTACAAGGAGAAGATTAATATGTTGTCGAAATCGATATCTCCGGTACTCATTGGAGCAATTATTATTTTACCTCCGTTATCGCTTAGTGCGTATATAGCTTGGCCTTATTACCAAGCTCAGCAACAAGAGATAATTATGCCACCTTCGACCTATACAGAGCTTTCATTTCCAGAGGTAGATACTCAAAAATTACCTATTCAGGCAACGAAACTCGCATTAGTTTCGTCTGTTAAAGATAGGAGTAATACGACTGAAGCTCCTTTGGTTTCAGAACCTGAAACAAGGATGCCTGTAAAAAATAAAAGCATGGAAGAGTCTGATGATTTCAATGTAAATGAGTTGGATCTGTCAGGGTTATCTCCAGAATTAGCCGCTCGATTTGAATCAATATTGAATGATCCTGAGAATGATTATGTTGAGTCAGAAGTTGAAGAGTCGTCAGATACTTATTCTGGTGTTGTCGCATTAGATAAAAATGCAGCTCAATTTATCGGGCGTTTACCTGCAATGAATTTTCAAACGCATAACTACACGTCGAAACCAAGCCGCCGTTGGGTAAAAGTTAATGGGACAGAAGTGAATATTGGTGGACACATTACATCGAATATTTCTTTGTTAGAAATTAACCCAAGAAACGTGGTTGTTGAATTTAAAGGGCAGAAAATTGAAATTCCTGCTCTGTATGAATGGAAAGGGTAATTTGTAACACATACAAAAAAGCTCAGAATAGTCTGAGCTTTTTTATGACATAAAACTTATCGATTAAGACCAACCATTTGGTTTCTTCTTACGACTTGGGATCATGTGTGGCAGTAATAAACCAAACAGTAGACCGATACCAGCGACACCACCACCGTACATAAAGTATTTTAGTAGTAGGTCTTCTTTTTGTGTATCAAGTTTAGCTCGTAGTTCACGAACTTCTGTTTGAGAGCTAATTAGCTGATTATTTACATCGCTGTAGCTTTGCTCTAAATCTTGAATTTGTTTATTACGTTGTTCCAAGCTATCAGCTAACCCTGCTTTTTCATTGTTAGCCGCTTTACGAGCGTTAGCCAGTTGTGTTTTAACTGTAGCCAGTTCTTGTTCAACTTTTGGTAAACGCTCACCTAAACCTGCTTGACGAGAAACAAACTTACTTTCAACCCAGCCTTTACGGCCTTTAGTATCTACGATTTGCGTAAAACCAGTACTTCTGTTACTTGCCAATTGAGTGATTCGATCACCCGCATTAACACTACCAATAATTTTGTATTGGTTGCTTGGACCTGAATGCATGTAAGTAAACAGGTTATCAGAAATATAACGAGTTTGAGCTTGTGCTGGCGCAGCAATAGCCCAAGCAAGTAGAATCAGGCTAATAAAATGCTTCACAATAATATTCCTTTGAAAAATGGACCCTGAATCATTTTGAGATCACCAAGTGTTGATATCTTATCGATTCAAACGAAGCTATAGATACTAAAAATAATTGGGCCCAGATGCAAGAAAAGAGGAGATATTACTCTCCTCTTTGTGCCATTGTTGCAAAATTGATTAAGCTTATGCGCCGATACCAAAGATCGCTTGCATTGCGTAGTAGAAAACTACCGCTAATAACGCACCTGCAGGTAGAGTAACAACCCAAGATGCAACAATGTTACGAACAACACCTAAGTTTAGTGCGCCAATACCACGTGCAAAACCTACACCTAGAACCGCACCAACTAATGTTTGTGTTGTTGAGATTGGAAGACCAGTACCTGACGCTAATACAACCGTTGATGCTGTTGCTAATTGAGCAGCAAAACCACGGCTAGGAGTCAGTTCTGTAATACCAGTACCAACTGTTGCCATTACTTTGTGACCTAAAGTCGCAAGACCAACAACAATACCGATACCACCTAATGGAAGAATCCACCAAGCAATGGTGCTTTTCGCTGTGATTTCGCCCATGTGCTCAACTGTTGAAACAACCGCTGATAGAGGACCAATCGCATTAGCAACATCGTTTGAACCGTGAGCGAAAGCCATCGCACACGCTGTGATAACCATTAGAGTACTGAAGATACTTTCTACGCCAGTAAAACCACGGCTGTCTTTCTCATCGTTTACAGTGTTTGCAAATTTACGAGAAATATACATGTAACCACCAACCATTACTAATGCAGAGATACCTGCAGAAGCAATCCATGCCTCACCATTACTTAGGTGTAAGCCAACATGTTTTAGACCTTTTTTGATCGTAACAAGTGCAATAACCATAGTCGTAATGAACATGTAAACAGGAACAAAACGTTTCGCATTCATCAGTGGCTTATCTGTATCGAATATCAGTCGTTGAGCACTGATAAAGATCATATAAGCAAAGATACCAGAGATAAGCGGGGTAACTAACCAGCTACCAACGATACCTTGAACAGAGCTCCAATCAACCGCTTCAGTACCAACAGCAACACACGCGAAACCAATGATAGCACCAATGATTGAGTGAGTTGTGGATACTGGCCAGCCCATGTAAGAAGCAAGTAATAGCCAAGTACCAGCAGCAAGTAGTGCTGACATCATACCGTAAACTAAAACTTCAGGTTGGCTAGCGAATAGAGAGGTATCAATTACCCCTTTGCGGATTGTATCTGTAACCTCACCACCTGCAAGGTATGCCCCTGCAAATTCGAAGATCATAGCAATGATGATTGCTTGTTTTACTGTTAGTGCTTTAGACCCTACAGATGTGCCCATTGCATTGGCAACATCATTTGCACCAATACCAATAGCCATAAGGAAGCCAAAGAAGGCTGCGATTAAAATAAGGGTCGTGCCGTAGTTAGCAAGAATATCCATTGTATTACCTGTTACTGAATCACAAACTTATGAGCGAGATAGCATTAGTTCTAAACGAGAACCAACACGTTGTGCTTGGTCGGCAATGCCGCCAACCCACTCAAGGATTTTATAAAGGAACATAACATCGATCGGATTGTACTTGTGTTCGATGCTCATGAGTTGTTGGCGCAGTTTAATTTGCAATTCATCAGTATCATCTTCAATGATATCTAATTTATTGATCATCTCTGCAACCAAAGTGACTTCACGTCCTTTAAAGCCTGTTTCCAATAGCTCGTCCAATTCGCTGATTACTTCTTGTGCTTGACTAGCAGCATCTAAACAGCGTTGAACATAAGCTAAAAATGCATCCTGCATGGAGCTTGGAATTTCAAGTTGGCGACCAACAACGCGGCCAGCAATATCTTTAGCTAAGTTAGCAAGTTTATCTTGCTGAGTTAAAAGACCAAGCATATCGGTACGATCAACTGGCATGAATAAACCGCGTGGAAGCTTCAAACGGATTTCACGTTTTAATACATCCGCTTCTTTCTCTAAATGAGAAATCTGCGTACGAATTTCATTCGCTTTTTCCCAATCACCTTTTGTGCACGTTTCGAAAAACGGAACAAGAAGTGAGCAGCATTCATTGACACAAACAACGTGACGCTGCAAAGGTTTCATAGGGGACTTTGCGAATAACCCCATAATAGTATTTACTGGCATGGTTTCTTAACCTATAAAACAAGCACCTAATGGTGATTTGTTAGACGATGGCCATAAAGGCGCGAATGTTAACCCAATCCTAGACTCAATAAAACTACTTTAGATCATGGTTTGGGCATTATTTCTTGCTTGATACCGAACAGTTTAAGCCATATCCTTGGAAAGACAACGGTTATGAGGTCATTATGGAAACTGAAATAGAATTGAAATTTTTTGTATTTCCTGAGTTTGTAGACACTATTATAGACAAAATTTCAGGCGCGAAAGTCATAGAACAAAGCTGTCTTAACCTAGGAAACATCTATTTTGATACTCCTGAACAGCATCTTCGTAAGCATGATACTGGACTTAGAATCCGACGATTTAATGATGAACGCATTCAAACATTAAAGACTGCGGGAAGAGTTGTTGCCGGTTTGCATCAACGACCAGAATACAATGCAGATCATGATTCTGACATTCCAAATGTCTATTTACATCCTTCCGATGCATGGCCAGATGACATTGCTTTAGAAGATCTTCAGCAGCAACTTTCTCCTCTTTTTTCTACCAATTTTGTTCGTCAACAATGGTTAGTTGCTATGCCTGATGGCAGTGAAATTGAATTGGCATTTGACCAAGGTGAAGTGATTTCAGGTGATAAAACTACACCGATTTGTGAAGTGGAGTTAGAACTGAAATCGGGTCAAACTGATGCATTATTTACCCTAGCTCGTGATTTGTGTAGCTCTGGCGGAATGCGATTGGGCAACCAAAGTAAAGCGGCAAAAGGGTATCGTTTAGCGATGGATACGCCTGCGGATAGCGTAAAACCGTTAACCTTAGTAAGAACCGAATCAAGTGATAGTGTAGAAACGTGCTTTGTTAATTCTCTAGAGCATGCATTGTCACATTGGCATTATCATGAACAAATTTATATCGATACTCAGGATAAATTAGCACTACAAGAAATTCGCATTGCTATCGCATTCTTGCGACAAATCTTCTTGGTATTTGGTGAAATGGTACCTAAACGAGCCAGTGAATTATTACGCCAAGAGCTAAAGTGGTTAGAAGAAGAGTTGCACTGGCTGGATGAATCTGAACACCTTGAGTATTTAATTGAAGAAAAAGGCAATGTATTAAGAAAACTAGATGCTCGTAAGTTTTTAGTTGCTAGCTTAAAAGAGAGTGCAGAAGCATTACCTACAACCGATGAAATGATGAAATTATTAATGTCGGCTCGTTATTGTGGTCTCTTACTTGATTTAAGTCGTTGGATATTAACTCGTGATTGGCAGCCTTTCCTTGATGATAAAAAACGTCAAGTGTTGCAAGAGTCTATCGATAGTCATTCAGGTATATTGCTTGATCGTACTTGGGAGGCGTTAGACTCTGCATTTTCTACAGAGAACCAATTATTACCTGTTGATTACTTTAAACAGAAAATGCGTTTGCGTCGTAATTTGATGACAGGAACTTGCTTTGCTCTAATTTATGATGAAGAGCGAAGAAAAGGATTCCGATTGCCTTGGCTGGATTTATTGCAAGGTATTGGTGATTTGATGAGTTTAGAGCCATTACGTTCACGAGTTCAGCTTCTGGAAGATGAAGAAGAGAAAGAGCAACTTGGGCGTTGGTTGTTGCGCCAAGAGCGATCAATCTTGCATGCTATGGAGCAAACTCGTCGTGCAGGACTTGAGTATCCTCCTTATTGGCAATAGCCATACTAGTTCTTAGTTAACTAAGAGTTAGACCTAACAGAGAAGAGAAGTCATCACCCTATATTAGGGCTGATTACTTCTCTTTTTTATTTTCCATTAACTCAATTTTTTTCAGAATTTCAGCTTGCTGTTGTAAGAGTAAATTGATTTTTTCATCTCTTTCTCGCTTTTCTTGTTGCTCATGCCGTCTTTGCTCTAGTTTCGCAGGCTCTGTAATGATCGATGTTATTAAGCCTGAGATCATACCGAAAATACCAACACCCGATAGAATAATCATTACGGCTAAAATTTTACCAGCCACTGTTATTGGATAATGATCGCCATAACCAACCGTTGAAATGGTTACAAAGGCCCACCATATAGCATCCCCTGCGGTTTGTATGTTTGCATTAGGGTTATTGCCTTCAAACATCAGCATAAAGACAGAACCTAAAGAAATGAGCGTGACCATCAATACTAAAATAGAGGCAATAGTGGCTTCTTTACGATTTGAACGGATTTGTTTTAGTAATGATTGGCTAGAACGTAGTAAACGGAAAACACGCAAAATATGAAAAATACGAGCATAGCGAACAGGTTCAATAATCGGAATGCTAGCAACAAAATCTATCCAATGCTCTTTCAGGTATTGTGTTTTATGTTTTGTACGGAATAAGTCTAGAGATAGTTGAAATAAAAAGAGTGCGCAGATAATAGTATCAAGTGCGATCAGTATGGTGCGGCTATTATGTTCTAGTGGTACAAACAGTAAGCTAGAGATCACAATTAGCGATAAAAAGGAAAGTATCAGTGACATTAAGCTCATCGGTTTAAGGTCAACTTTGTTATGATTCATCATAATTATTTATGCATTTCCGTTAAAAACAAAAGTGATGTGTGTATCTGCATGAAGTATTTTTATCATGCACTAAAAAATTTAATTCTGAAAGGTTGCGGGAGAAACTATGTCAGTAATAACGTTTAAGCCATGGGAAAGGCTAGTCACCGATATTAAACTGGTACCAAAATTGGTCATGTTAATGGTATTTAGTACTATATTATTGGTAACGAAACAGTTATGGGATGCAAACACATTTTATCAATCCGTTATTACTATTCAGAAAGAGCGAGCACAAGAATCAGCAATGGCGAATGCTGAACTTGTTAATCGCCTACTTAATTATAACGCTGAAGGAAAAGAGTTAGCTGCAGAAGCCATCACAATTCAAGCTAAGGGGTGGAAAGACGGTAACTACATTTATGTGATTGACCGTGATACAGGTAAAGTCTTTGGGCATCAATCAGCGACATCACTGTCATCTTTGACTCAATCGTTAGACGACGGTGGGTCATTGCAGAAAGTATTTGAACAACTCACTTCTAATAAAACCTATTCATTACTTGATCACACTCGATATGAGTCAGCGGTGAAAGTTCCAGACCATAATTGGGTTGTTGTGGCCTCTCAATCAGCCAGTGTTGCAGAACAATATTATCAAGATTATCTCACTCAAGTGATCTGGCAAACCTTGGCAATGATTGTGTCATTCATGGTTATTTTACTTGGTGCTTCAAGCATTATGTTGAGACAAATGAAATATTTGAATACCTCAATGAAGCAGATCGCGGAGCAAAATTTATCAGAGCCAGTAGAGATGAACTGTAAAGATGAATTTGGTGATTTAGCAAGAGAGTTGAATAAAACACGATTACAACTAAAGAGTGTTGTTGAGACTCAGTTATCAGCATCTCAAGAGCTAGCGGGTCTAACTGAAATCATGACTATCAGTATGGAAGGCACAAAAGAAGCGGCTCAAGAGGAGTTTGCAGAAATTGACCAACTAGCAACAGCGATGAGTGAAATGAACTCAACGGTTCAAAATGTGGCAGAGAATGCACGTAATGCCTCTATTGGAACTGAGCAAGCTCAATCTCAAGCGAAGATTGGTCAAGAGTTTGTAGAAAGTACAATTGTTAAGATCCAAGCATTGTCTGGCGATATTGCTGCCTCAGCAGAGGTGGTAAATCAAGTTGAAGAACGAGTGGTTTCTATTAGCTCTGTTGTTGAAACCATTCGTGGCATTTCAGAACAAACTAACTTACTTGCTCTTAATGCGGCAATTGAAGCTGCTCGTGCTGGTGATGCTGGCCGTGGTTTTGCAGTTGTTGCCGATGAAGTGAGAAATCTTGCTCAAAGCACTCAAGGAGCAACAGTCGAAATTCAAGACATGATCACGCAACTTCAAAATAGTGCTAATCAAGCAGTAGAGTTGATGGAAAAAAGCGTAGTTGAAGCTGCGGAAGGCGTTGAACTTGTTACGAATGCAGGATCTGAACTCGATCGTATTGTTGAGCAAGTAAATAAAATCAACGAAATGAATTTTCAGATCGCAAGTGCGGCCGACCAGCAAAGCAGTGTTGCGGAGGAAATGGATCAAAACCTAACGAATGTTAGAGAGTTGGTTGATGCTTCTGTTGTGGTGATGACTGAGTTAACTGAAACCTCAGAAGAAATGCAGAAAAATGCAGAAGAGTTAGAGTCAAAAATGAAGGTTTTTAAAATCTAGCCTATCCTGTTTTAAAATTAATAACGCCTACACTCCAGTTGTAGGCGTTTTTGTTTGCGGCTAAAACTAAAATTTGGCACAGTGTTATTTGCTCTATGTACTATGTGACTAATCCAAATAAGTATATGGCTACTTTGCTTGTGAACATAACCGATTCATTTATTCGCTTGAATTGGTATGAATGGAATTTTCGATAAGGAATATCATGTCTTTGCCATCATCTCTACTTTCTCTCGCTGAACATCGTTTGCAAGAGCTTACATATCTTGACCATATTCAATCGTGGCCAGAAGCGTTTAAAACTCAATTAATGATAGCTTTGGGATGCAGTGATTTTCTTCATGAAGCGTTTGAACAAGATGAATATCTTTGTCAGCATTTTCCAAGCTTATTTGAGGTGGAGTGCCGTAGTGAACAATATAGAGAGTTATTACAAGCCCAGTTAGTCAAATGTACCGATGAAAATAGCTTAATGCGGGAGCTTCGCTATTTTCGTCGTAGAGAGATGAGTTACATAGCATGGCAGGATTTTAATTTAGCTCACAATGAAATATCCAATTGGTCATTAGAGCAAAGTTTATCTCACTTATCTTTACTGGCTGAAGCCCTAATTGTTGAGTCTTATCAATGGTTATATAAGCAAGCGTGTATTGATTGGGGAACACCTAAGAACGAGAAAGGTGAAGAGCAACCCATGCTCATTATTGGTATGGGGAAATTGGGTGGTGGAGAGTTGAACTTCTCATCCGATATTGATTTGATTTTTACTTATCCTGAAAATGGTGAGACAGAAGGCGCTCGCCGTAGCATTGCCAATGCGCAATTTTTTACTCGATTAGGTCAAAAGCTGATTAAAGCATTAGATCAAAAAACCTTTGATGGTTTCTGTTATCGAGTTGATTTACGACTTCGCCCATTTGGAGACAGTGGACCATTGGTCATGAGTTACGCTGCGTTGGAAGATTATTATCAAGAGCAAGGACGTGACTGGGAACGTTACGCAATGATAAAAGCGCGAGTAATGGGTAAAGAAACGTATAGCCATTATCAAGAACTTCGCCAAATGCTGCGTCCCTTTGTTTTCCGTCGCTATATTGATTTTGGTGCCATTCAAGCATTACGTCGAATGAAATCTATGATCACCAGTGAAGTCCGCCGTCGTGGATTAAGTAACAATATTAAATTAGGCGCAGGTGGTATTCGAGAAGTTGAGTTCATTGCTCAGGTATTCCAACTCATTCGTGGTGGGCGTGAACCGTCATTACGTGGTCGTGGGTTATTAGAAACCTTATCTGCGATTAAAGAATTAGGGCAACTTTCTGTTTCAGATGTTGATACCTTGATCGCGGGATATTGCTTTTTAAGACGTTTAGAAAATCTGTTGCAAGCCATCAATGATAAACAAACGCAGACGTTACCTGATGATGAAAGAGATCAAATGCGTTTAGCTTTTGCAATGGGTATGCAAGATTGGTCAACCTTGTATGCAGAAATACAGCAACACATGACGTCAATTCATGCGGTGTTTCATGACCTGATTGGCGATGACGACGACGAGTCAGAGAACAGTATCGATTCATCCTACCGTGAGTTATGGGATATGGCTCATAACAAAGAAGTACTAGAACACATTCTTGAAGAGCTCAATTCAGAGCAATCAGTACAACTCACTAATCAGATTATTGATTTTAAAGGTGAGCTTAAAAAGAAAACCTTAGGTCCAAGAGGGCGAGATGCGATTACGCATTTAATGCCGAAATTGTTCAATATTGTGATTCAGCGAGAAGACGCAGCAGATACTTTACCTCGCTTAACTAAATTGATTCAGGCCATTGCAACTAGAACAACGTACCTTGAACTATTGGATGAACATAATGGAGCACTGCAGCATTTAGTTCGTTTGTGTTCAGCAAGTCCAATGGTTGCAGAACAATTAACGCGATATCCAATATTATTAGATGAACTATTGGACATTAACCAACTCTATAATCCTATTGAATTAAGCCAATATAAAGTCGAATTGCGCGAGTTTTTAGCTCGTATTCCTGAAGATGATATGGAACAGCAAATGGAAGCGTTGCGCCAGTTTAAGCAAATATGCTTGCTTAGAATTGCTGCATCAGACATTGCTGGTGGGTTATCGTTAATGAAAGTGAGTGATCACTTAACTTATCTATCAGAAGCAATAGTAGAAGCGGTTGTAAACCAAGCTTGGTTACAAGTAACAGAGAAGTTTGGTGAACCCTCTCATTTAGAAGGTAGAGATAGTAAAGGTTTTGCGGTTATTGGTTATGGTAAAGTGGGTGGATGGGAGTTAGGTTATAACTCTGATCTTGATATCGTATTCATGCACGATTGTGATGTTAATACATATACCAATGGTAAAAAAGAGATTGATGGTCGCCAATTTTATTTACGATTAGCGCAGCGCATTATTCATATTTTTTCAGTTCGTACCGCATCAGGCATTTTGTATGAAGTGGATACTCGTTTGCGTCCATCTGGCGCATCAGGTTTGCTCGTTAGTACGAGTGAGGCGTTTGATGAATACCAAAGAGAAGATGCGTGGACATGGGAACATCAAGCTTTGGTTCGAGCTCGTATGATTTATGGCGATGAACAATTGCAACAAGCTTTTAGAACCACGCGGCATGAGATTTTGTGCTTAGAGCGAGAAGATGAAAAGCTAAAACAAGATGTTCTTGATATGCGAGAAAAAATGCGTGATCACCTTGGTGGGAAAAAAGCACATCGCTTCATGATTAAACAAGATGCTGGGGGAATTACAGATATTGAGTTTTTGGCACAATATCTTGTCTTGAAATACAGCCATACGCTTCCAAAGTTAACCCATTGGTCAGATAACGTTAGAATATTTGAAAGTTTTGCTCAGCAAGATGTGATGGACAATGGCACTGCAAATGAGCTCATTGAGGCTTATTGCACATTAAGAAATGAAATACATCATCGTAATTTACTCGGTTTTGATGCCGACGTTGAAGACGATAAATTCAGTGATGAAAGAAACGCCGTAATAAAAGCTTGGGAGCATTGGCTTAAATAATAGTTAACGTTAGGTTTAAAACGACTAAGTTGGCGTAGAACTTGCGTAAATGCTACCATTTGTAACAGTAGATTTTTTATAAATAGCTCGAACCAATAATGGTGGATAGTTTGCTATTTATTGCCGGAGAAAATAATGAAACCGACACTTCCAAATTATGATCAATCAAGCGTATTGATTGTTGGTGATGTGATGCTTGACCGTTACTGGGGTGGCCCTACGAGTCGTATTTCACCAGAAGCACCAGTACCTGTTGTTAAAGTTGAAAAAATTGAAGAACGTCCAGGTGGTGCAGCAAACGTAGCAATGAATATTGCTGCATTAGGTGGTGATGCACACTTAGTTGGATTGGTTGGTGAAGATGAGCCAGCGCAAGCGTTAACAACAACATTAGAGTCATTAAAAGTACATTGTGACTTTGTAGCTCTTCCTGAATTTCCAACTATTACTAAATTACGAGTGATGAGTCGCGGCCAGCAACTTATTCGTTTGGATTTTGAAGATAGCTTCCATGATGTTGCGGCAGAACCAATTATTAGTCGTATGCAACAAGCACTATCAAGCGTAAAAGCAGTTGTTCTTTCTGATTATGCGAAAGGCGCTTTAGAGCACGTTCAGTTGATGATTCAAGAAGCACGTAAAGTCAATGTACCTGTGTTTATTGATCCAAAAGGCGCAGACTTTGAGCGTTACCGTGGTGCAACGTTATTAACGCCTAATATGCTTGAATTTGAAACGGTCGTTGGCAAAGTTAAAGATGAAGATGATCTAGTAGCAAAAGGCCAACAGATTATCGAAGAGTTTGATTTTGAAGCATTACTTGTTACTCGTAGTGAACATGGTATGACATTACTACGCCGTAATATGGAACCATTGCATTTACCTACTCAAGCACGAGAAGTATTTGATGTGACCGGTGCTGGTGATACGGTTATTTCAGTATTGGCTGCATCAGTATCAACAGGTAAACCGCTAGATGAAGCGTGCGCATTAGCAAACGCCGCTGCGGGTGTTGTTGTTGGTAAATTGGGTACTTCTACGCTATCAACCATTGAACTTGCAGAAGCGATTCATGGTAGCCAAGATTCTGGCTTTGGTATTATCGGTGAAGAACAATTGATCAGTGCTGTAAAACAAGCGCGTGCTCGTGGCGAGAAAGTCGTCATGACAAATGGTTGTTTTGATATTTTACATGCAGGTCATGTTTCTTATTTAAATCATGCTGCTGAACTGGGTGACCGTTTGATTGTTGCTGTAAACACTAATGAATCAGTACAACGATTAAAAGGTCCTGGTCGTCCTATTAACCCAACGGATCGTCGCATGGCGGTATTGGCTGGTTTAGGTGCAGTTGATTGGGTTGTTCCTTTCTCTGAAGACACACCACAACGATTGATCTCACAAGTATTACCATCGCTATTGGTTAAAGGTGGCGACTACGCGATTGAAGAGATCGCTGGTGGTGCTGAAGTGATTGCTGCGGGTGGTGACGTTAAAGTATTAAACTTTGAAGATGGCTGTTCAACAACAGGTATCATTGAAGCCATTAAAGGCGGTCGCGGTTAATATCCGTAACGCATAAAAGAAAAGCCACATTATAGTAATGTGGCTTTTTTGTTTGTGTACTAATTATGTAGTAATTACATAATTGATATCAACTTATTTGGTTTGCGTCGTCTTATTCGCTTTTAAGCCCATGTTGATATCCATGATATCTTGTTCGCTTAGTGTTCCAACTGCTTGTTTTAACTGAAGTACGCTAATGATGTAATCGTAACGAGCGTTTGCTAAGTTACGGTTTGCATCATATAAACGACGAGTAGAGTCTAATACATCAACAATAGTACGAGTACCAACATCAAAACCTGCTTCTGTTGCTTCTAATGCTGATTGTGCAGAGATAACTGTCTGTTCGTATGCTTTTAAAGCACCAATTGACGCATTGATGTTGTTATTAAATGCACGTACGTTTTTAGTTACATCACGGTACGTTGCTTCTAGCTCTTGGCTTGCTGCTACATATTGGAATTCAGCTTGGCTTGTTAGTGAGCTTGTATTACCACCAGTGTACAGTGGAATATATAGGTTAATGCCCGCATTGATATCGCCGTAGCTTCCATCATTTGCAGAGATGCCAGAGTTACTTTGGTCAGTGTAATTATAGCCAGCATCAAAAGTTAGAGATGGCATATGACCTGAACTTGCTAGAGAGATATTATCTTTTGCTACATCAGCGCTGATACGAGCGGCTAATAAGCTTAAGTTTTTCTCTTGTGCTTCTTCAATTAAGCTATCAGATGTTTGCTCAGATGGGCTTGCTGAAAAGCGTTTAGTATCAAGTACGCTTAGGTGAGTATGGCCTTGGCCTGTAATTACTCGTAAATCTTCGTAGCTATTTACCAATTGGTTTTCTGTTAATACTTCATTTGCTAATACGCTATCGTATTGAGCTTGTGCATCATGTACGTCGGTAATTGCTGATAGACCAACATCAAAGCGTTGTTTAGTTTGTTCAAGTTGACGAGCAACGGCTGCTTTCTCTGCTCGTACAAATTCTAGGTTATCGTTGGCACGCAATACATCAAAGTAAGCTTGTGCGACACGTAGAATGACACCTTGTTGTTCTGCGGCATAGGCTGAATCTGCTTGGCGAGCGCTTTTCTCAGCTATGTCTAGGCTAACCCAGCTAGATTGTTGGTATAGCTCTTGAGAAAGATTGATACCTGCAGTAAGGCGATCATTATCGCGACGATCTTCATCACTACGTAAAATGTTGTAACCAGCAGTTAAATCGATTTGAGGTAACAATGAACTTTGCGAAGAGTTTACCGCTTCAAACGCTGCATCTTTCGTAGCAGCAGCTCTTAATAGCTGAGGGTCATTTTCTTTAGCTTGGTTATAGACTTGTGCTAGATCATCGGCAGCAGCTAAAGAGCTGAAACTACCTAGTGCCATTCCAATAAAGAGTGGAAGCAGTTTTCTCATGGTGGTTTGTCCTGCAAAAATTGTTTTATATAATATAGTTCATAGAGTGTACCTTATCTAGACACCCTCTGGCTCTAAAGATTACGTTTTTTTACGTTTTATAAGCATTACTTCAAACAAATATAATGGAAAGCTTATAAAAAAAATGTAAGCATTATCAAAAAAGTTGAGTTAATGAATTGTTGCTCGTAAAAATGAGTGATAAAACAATGCGAGATATTGAGAGGAATCGATGGTTTCATCATTAAATATAAATTCAGTGAATCAGTTTGATTCTAAAGATGTTGAAATAATATCGAAAGAGCCTTTGTTTAATGGTTTCTTTAAAATGACAAAAGTTGCTTTTCGTCACCAATTGTTTAGCGGCGGTTGGAGTGAAGTCATTGAACGAGAGCTTTTTGAGCGAGGTCATGCGGTTGCATTATTACCTTATGATCCTAAAACGGATCAGGTTGTGTTAATTGAACAGATCCGAGTGGGAGCATTAGAATCAAGTGCTCCTTGGCAATATGAAATTGTTGCAGGCATGATCGATAAAGATGAATCGGCAGAACAAGTGGCCGTTCGTGAAGCCAATGAAGAAGCTGGTATAACCGTTGCACATTTAGAAAAAATATCGCATTTTTATCCATCTTCGGGTGGCTGTACTGAGAGAATCGATGTTTTTGTTGGGTGTGTTGATGCTTCTAAAGCCGAAGGTATCCACGGTTTAGAAGATGAAAACGAAGATATTCAAGTACATGTTGTTTCTCGTGAAGAGGCGTATGCCCTTGTTAATCGTGGCATAATTGAGAATGCAGCCTCAATTATTGCTCTTCAATGGTTAGAATTAAATGTTTCGCGTTTGCGATCACAGTGGAATGCGCAATAACATGCGTAAATACCATGTAGATTTAGCGAGCTTGATGAGAGTATATGAAACTAATTACGCTAAATTAGTGTCTCTTTTACCAAAGAAAGAAAATATAGGTGCATTAGTAAGCTATCAAGTGTGCCAGCAGCAGTATCAGATAAAAGTCTTGGAAGTCACTGTTTATACCACATTGGTTGAGGTTTATCAGATTGATGAACAACCGATATATCCACTTCCGAAATTAACGGTTCGACTTTATCATGATGCGAGAGTTGCTGAGGTATGTGCAAGTCAGCAACTTGCTTATATCAAAGCAAAATATGATTATCCAAATGGAAAGATGCTTCAGAAAGATGAAAAGCATCAATTAAACCAGTTCCTAAGTGACTGGCTGACGTTTTGTTTAAAAAATGGGATAAGCCAAGAACCCATTTTTTTAGAAAAGAATTAAAAGGTTGTAGCTATTTTGCTCTCTGAAACATTACTTAATGAAGAAAGCGATTCGATTCGCTTGTTACAGATAACAGATACCCACTTGTTTGCGCCAGAAGATGGCGCATTACTTGGCGTACCTACACGAAAAAGCTTTCAAAGTGTTGTAGAACAAGTATTACAGCGAACTCCTGATTTTGATGCCATTCTTGCTACGGGTGATATTTCTCAAGATCATACCGTTGAATCTTATCAGCACTTCGTTAAAGGAATAACACCTCTAAAAAAGCCTTGTTTCTGGCTTCCTGGTAATCATGACTATAAGCCAAGTATGGGCGGTGTTTTGCCTTCTCCTCAAATTAGTGCGTGTGAACACTTACTTATTGGTCAGCATTGGCAAGTGATTATTCTGGATAGTCAAGTTGTGGGTGTTCCTCATGGTGCATTATCTGATGAGCAACTAACATTATTAGATAACGCATTATCTCAACATCCTCAACGTCATTCGTTGGTATTATTGCATCACCATCCATTGCCCGCTGGAAGCGCTTGGTTAGACCAACACCAACTTAAAGAAAGTGATCAATTTTGGTCTGTTTTAGCAAAACATCGCAATGTGAATGGGATAGTTTGCGGACATATTCACCAAGAGTTAGATCGTATCGTTAATGGTGTTCGTTTATTAGCAACGCCATCCACTTGTGTTCAATTCCTACCTGATTCGGATGATTTTGCTTTGGACTCTCAAGCTCCAGGTTGGAGAACGTTAGATTTATTACCAAATGGTGATATTGAAACGCAGGTATATCGACTTAAAGATTGTGACTTTTCAGCGGATAGTGAGGCAGGGGGCTACTAATGCATAAACCAAGTTTGCTTTTGTATATCCACGGTTTTAACAGCTCTCCTTTATCTCATAAGGCGCAAGTCATGGCTGAGTATTGCAAAGTACACCGGCCAGATATCAAGGTTATCGTGCCTCGTTTACCTTCTTATCCTTCACAAGCGGCAGAGTTTTTAGTTCAACTTGTTGAAAAATATAAAGACACACATCAGATTGGTTTGGTCGGTAGTTCTCTTGGTGGGTACTTATCTACTTGGTTAAATCATCAATATGGTTTTAAAGCGGCTTTAGTTAACCCTGCAGTTAAGCCTTATGAGTTACTCGCCGATTACCTTGGAAAGCAAGTAAATCCATATACTCAAGAAGAATACTTTCTTGAAGAGAAGCACATGGAAGAGCTGTTAGCATTGCAAGTAGAAACGTTACATTCTGTTGATGACTTATGGTTATTGCAACAAGAAGGCGATGAAGTCCTCGATTACCGACAAGCTGTAGATAAGTATTCAGCTTGTAAACAAACAATAGAAAAAGGCGGCGATCATAGTTTTGTTAACTTTGAGCGTTATCCTGAACAAATTATTCAATTTCTAAATTTATAGTTACTGTTTCTCTACGCAAGAGACACAGTATCTATACAATCTTTAATACAAAGCCACATATTTAGAGTGGAATAGGGGCGTTTGCTTGACTTTCCCTTCTCCCTTTCAGACTATGTGACAAATTTTAAGAAGCCTTCCGAGATATGACTGAACAATATAATGCAGGAGCCATTGAGGTTCTAAATGGCCTTGAGCCCGTTCGTCGCCGTCCTGGTATGTATACCGACACTGTCCGTCCAAACCATTTGGGCCAAGAAGTTATTGATAACAGTGTCGATGAAGCCCTAGCCGGACACGCGAAAAAAGTTGAAGTAATTTTACATGCCGATCAATCACTTGAAGTTATTGATGATGGGCGTGGTATGCCTGTTGATATCCATCCAGTAGAAAAAGTATCTGGCGTTGAACTTATTTTGTGTAAGTTACATGCTGGTGGTAAATTCTCAGGTAAAAACTACGAATTCTCAGGTGGCTTACACGGGGTTGGTATCTCTGTAGTAAATGCCTTGTCAAAACGAGTTGAAGTAACGGTTCGTCGTGATGGCCAAGTGTATGAAATTGCATTTGAACACGGTGATAAAGTATCAGATTTAACCGTAACGGGCACTTGTGGTCGTCGTAACCGTGGTACCAGTGTTCATTTCTGGCCTGATGCGAGCTATTTTGATTCCGCAAAATTCTCTGTTACTCGCCTTATCAATAATTTAAAAGCTAAAGCAGTACTTTGTCCTGGCTTAGAAATTGTTTTTAAAGATAAAGTTAACGATAAAGAACACAACTGGTGTTATGAAGACGGTCTTAAAGATTATCTTCTTGAAGGTGTAACTGGTTTTACATTATTACCAGAAATTCCATTTACTGGTGCTTTTTCTGGCACTGGTGAAGCGGCAGATTGGGCGGTAACTTGGCTACCAGAAGGCGGTGAGCTAGTTGCTGAAAGTTATGTAAACCTTATACCTACAGCACAAGGTGGTACGCACGTAAATGGCATGCGCCAAGGTCTTCTTGATGCAATGCGTGAGTTCTGTGAGTTCCGTAACCTTGTTCCTCGTGGCGTTAAGTTAACTGCTGATGATATTTGGGACCGTTGTGCCTACGTATTATCGGTGAAAATGCAAGACCCACAATTTGCAGGTCAAACTAAAGAGCGTTTATCTTCACGTCAGTGTGCGGCGTTTGTTTCTGGTGTGGTAAAAGACGCATTTAGCTTATGGTTGAATGAGAAGCCACAAATCGCAGAACAACTTGCTGAAGCATGTATTGCGAACGCGCACCGTCGTATGCGTGCTGCTAAAAAAGTGGTTCGTAAGAAAATCGCTTCAGGTCCAGCTCTTCCGGGTAAGTTGACCGATTGTTCTGTTCAAGATTTAGCTCGTACCGAATTGTTCTTAGTGGAAGGGGACTCGGCGGGTGGTTCTGCTAAACAAGCTCGTGATCGTGAGTTCCAAGCGGTCATGCCACTGCGTGGTAAAATTTTGAATACATGGGAAGTATCAGCTGACCAAGTATTAGCATCTCAAGAAGTACATGATATTTCTGTTGCTTTGGGTATTGACCCCGACTCTGATGACTTATCTGGTTTGCGTTACGGTAAAGTATGTATCCTTGCCGATGCTGACTCCGACGGTCTTCATATCGCAACCCTGCTATGTGCACTTTATCTAAAACACTTCAAAGCATTAGTTCAAGCTGGCCACGTTTATGTTGCCATGCCTCCTTTGTATCGTATTGATTGCGGTAAAGAGGTGTTCTACGCACTTGATGAAGAAGAAAAAGAAGGCGTATTAGACCGTCTAAGCAATAAGCGCGCAAAAATTAACGTACAGCGATTTAAAGGATTGGGTGAGATGAACCCACTTCAATTGCGTGAAACGACGATGGATCCAAATACACGACGTCTTGTTCAGTTAACGATCGATGATGATGAACAAACTGATGAAATGATGGATATGCTTTTAGGTAAGAAACGTGCAGACGATCGTCGTGCTTGGCTACAATCTAACGGCGATCAGGCAGAGGTATAAAAATGAGTACAGAAATGTCCTTAGAAGGTGTTGAACAGCTGCCACTGCGCAAGTTTACAGAAGACGCTTATCTAAATTACTCCATGTACGTAATCATGGACCGTGCATTACCGTATATCGGTGATGGTTTAAAACCAGTTCAACGTCGTATTATTTACGCGATGTCTGAACTTGGTTTATCAGCAAACGCAAAGTATAAGAAATCAGCACGTACCGTTGGTGATGTATTAGGTAAATACCACCCACACGGTGACTCTGCGTGTTATGAAGCCATGGTATTAATGGCTCAACCTTTCTCTTATCGCTATCCATTAGTTGATGGTCAAGGTAACTGGGGTGCGCCAGATGATCCTAAATCATTTGCTGCAATGCGTTATACGGAATCAAAACTGTCTAAGTTTGCAGATGTATTATTAGGCGAAATTGGTCAAGGTACAGTTGATTGGCAGCCAAACTTCGATGGCACAATGAAAGAGCCAACGATATTACCTTCACGTTTACCTCATATTTTATTGAACGGTATTACTGGTATCGCGGTTGGTATGGCAACAGACATTCCACCTCACAATGTACGTGAAGTCGCAAATGCAACAGTTCACCTATTAGAAAATCCAAAAGCGGATTTAGATGAGGTGATGGATTTTGTAAAAGGTCCAGATTACCCAACCAAAGCTGAAATTATTTCACCATCAAGTGAAATTAAAAAGATTTACCGTTCAGGTAGAGGCAGCATTAAAATGCGTGCGGTATGGCATAAAGAAGAGGGTGATATTGTTATTACCGCTCTGCCACATCAAGTATCTGGTAGTAAATTATTAGAGCAAATCGCAAACCAAATGCGAGCGAAGAAGTTACCTATGGTAGATGATCTTCGTGATGAATCTGATCATGAGAATCCAACACGTATCGTTATTGTTCCTCGCTCAAACCGAGTGGATGCGGAACCATTAATGAACCATTTATTTGCTTCGACAGATCTTGAAAAAAGCTACCGTGTTAACTTAAACATGATTGGTTTGGATCAGCGTCCTCAAGTGAAAGGCTTGGTATCTATTCTTTCTGAGTGGATTGAATTCCGTCGCACAACAGTGCGTAAACGTCTTCAACACCGTTTAGATAAAGTGCTGGCTCGTCTACATATTTTAGAAGGTCTTTTAGCGGCTTACTTAAATATCGATGAAGTGATTGAAATCATCCGTACTGAAGATGATCCAAAGCATGAGTTAATGACTCGCTTTGATTTATCTGAGAAACAAGCGGAAGCGATTTTAGAAATTAAACTTCGTCAGTTAGCTAAACTGGAAGAGATTAAGATCCGTGGTGAACAAGATGAATTAGCTAAAGAGCGTGATTATCTTGAGAAACTATTAGGTTCAGAGCGTCGTTTAAACACATTAATTAAGAAAGAAATCTTAGCGGATGCTGAGAAGTTTGGTGATGATCGCCGTTCTCCATTGGTTGAGCGTGCAGAAGCGAAAGCGATGACAGAGCGTGACTTGATCCCAAGTGAAGCGATTACGGTTGTTCTTTCTGATAAAGGTTGGATTCGTCATGCTAAAGGTCATGATGTTGACCCAACAACATTGAACTATAAATCAGGCGATAAATACTTAGCGCATGCGCGTGGTAAGAGTAACGCGCCAGCTGTCTTTATGGGCAGTAATGGTCGAAGCTATGCACTTGAATCACATACATTGCCTTCAGCAAGAAGTCAGGGTGAGCCAATTACGGGTCGTCTAAATATTACTGCGGGTAGTCAAATTACGCATGTGGTTATGGGTGAAGAAGAACAGACATGGTTAATCAGCTCTGATGCTGGTTACGGTTTTGTTTGTAAGGGTGCAGATTTACTGTCTAAAAATAAAAACGGTAAAGCATTGTTAACTCTTCCAGAAAACTCACAAGTAATGAACCCTGAAGCAGTGTCTGATTTAGAAAGTGATGAGATTTTAGCTATCACTAACGAAGGTCGAATGCTTTTATTCCCTATTAAAGATTTACCACAATTAGGTAAAGGTAAGGGGAATAAGATCATTAATATACCGGCAGCACGTTCAAAATCTCGTGAAGAGTTCTTGTCTCACTTATTGCCATTACCTCAAGGTGCAACCATTACCTTGTATGCAGGTAAACGTAAGTTAGGATTGAAACCTACGGATTTAGATAACTTCCGTGGGGAGCGTGGTCGTCGTGGTAGTTTACTGCCAAGAGGCCTACAACGAGTTACTCGCATTGATATTAATGGTGAGAGCGCAGCGACTGAAGAAGAAAGTGAATAACCTTTAGTCACTGCTTAGATACAAAAATAGCGCATTTTTAATGCGCTATTTTTTTATTCATTACTTGGGTCTTCTTCAATTGTTACTTTAATTGTTTTGGTTATTCCTTTACGAATCACATCGACATCCACTTCAGTACCCGGTCTTAACTCTGTTACGATATCAATGACACTTTGTCTATTGGTCACACTTTTACCATCGATACTGGTAATTATATCTTGAGTAATAATACCTGCTTTTTCTGCTGGGCTATTTGGTGAAACACCTAAAACTAAAATACCGTTGATATTATCCGCATTCATTAATCTTGCCATGGCAGGGTTAATATCTCTTCCATCGATACCGATGTAGCCACGAATTACTTGTCCATCGGCAATCAATCGACGCATGATTTTATCCGCAAGAGCATAAGGAATTGCAAATGAAATACCATAAGTTTCTAGCTCAGTGGCTTGCTGGAATGAGGCGGTATTGATACCCACTAACTCACCTCTGGTATTGACCAGAGCTCCACCAGAATTACCTCTGTTAATGGCAGCATCGGTTTGGATTAATCCCTGTGTACCATCAGCACTCAATGCGGCACGACCTGTCGCTGAGATAATGCCAAAGGTCGTGGTTTGTCCTAGGTTGTATGGATTACCAATAGCCAGCACAACATCACCAATATCAGCTTGATAGTTTGGGTTTAATGGAATAACAGGTAGGTTGGTATCTTTAATTTGTAATACAGCTAAATCAGTACGCTTATCTTTACCAATTAATTGAGAGTTAAATAGACGTCCATCTTGAAGGGCAACAATAACTTGGTCTGCATCGGCAACAACGTGATAGTTAGTAATAATGTAGCCTTTATCGCTAACGATAACGCCCGAGCCTAAGCCTTCTGTATCTAAACGTAGACGGTCATTATCGTTGTATTTGCGGCTATAGATATTTACAACAGCAGGAGCTGCTCGACGAACGGCATAATTAAATGAAATTTGCTTACTGTTCTGAGAGGTTTGCTCTATCGTATTTTGCTCAGGGGTGATGCTTGAGCGTAGGTTAGGGAATGCAAACAGCAGTATCGCAGCTGTTGCGACACCTATCATAGCTGAACGCAATAAGAATGAGAGCATTGGCTTCCTAACCTTGATGAATAAAAAGAATAATTGATTAGGATAACATTGAATCTAGTTAAAAAGTAGAGGATGAAAGAGCAAGCACTTAAAGAATGAGTGCTTGCTTCTAGGTTACTTAATGACTAGATAAAGTGAGTGTTCACCACGTTGGATGTTTAATGCGAGTACAGGTGGTTTACTTTCTAGTAGCTTTCTAAATTGCTGTAAATTTTTCACAGGTTTACGGTTAACACCGATAATAATGTCGTCTTTTTGTAAACCGTAGCGTTGTGCCATGGATGCTTTTTCTACATTACTGATTTTCACACCTTTAACTGGATCTGATTGAGAGGTGTTTTGTAGTTCAGCCCCCTTTAGGCCGTCATGAAGATTTTCAGCTTGTGCTTTAATTTGCTCTGCTTCTTTTAGTGTTGCTGTTACGGTTTTTTCTTTTCCATCACGAATTAGGCCTAAGGTCACTTTTTTTCCTGCACCTAAAGTGGCGACTTTTGCACGTAACTCACCAAAGGTTTGAATCTTTTTACCATTGATAGAGAACAGTATATCACCCGCTTGAATTCCTGCTTTATCAGCGGCGCTATCTGGTACCACTTGGCTAACAAAAGCACCATGATTGGTTTCATAGCCAAATGCTTCTGCAAGTTCTGGTGTTAATTCCCCTCCTTGAACGCCCAGAATACCGCGCTTAACATGGCCAAACTCTAAAATTTGTTCTGATAAATTACGAACCATATTTGATGGGATAGCAAAGCCGATGCCCACATTACCGCCATTTGGGCCTAGTATTGCGGTGTTAATACCAATTAAATCACCATTTAGGTTTACCAGCGCGCCACCTGAATTACCGCTGTTTATTGCGGCATCAGTTTGAATAAAGTTTTCAAAGTTATCTAGGTTTAACCCACTGCGACCTAAGGCTGAAATAATGCCTGATGTTACGGTTTGACCAAGACCAAAAGGATTACCAATAGCAACACTAAAATCGCCGACACGTAAATTGTCAGAATCAGCTAACTTTATTTCGGTTAGGTTTTTTGCTTCTTCAAGTTTAAGTAAAGCGATGTCAGATAATTCGTCACTGCCAATTAATTCGGCAGTGTATTCACGTCCGTCGTGTAACTGTACCAGTATTTTTTCTGCGTTATTAATGACGTGATGATTGGTAACAATATACCCTTTTTTAGCATCGACAATAACGCCGGAACCTAGTCCTCTAAAAGGTTGCTCTTGAACTTGTTCTGAAGGAAAGTCTGGACCAAAAAAGAAACGAAACTGTTCGGGTATATGACGCTTAGATACTTGGGTACCTTCTACGGCAATACTCACGACCGCTGGAGTGATTTTCTCCAACATAGGTGCAAGGCTTGGTAATTGTTGTGAATTCACTGCAAGTAGTAAGGCTGCTTGGGATTGAATCGGTGTAATTATCGCACTGATGCTTAAAGATAAAGCACCTAAAACGAGCAAAGGCTTTTTCATCGAAATGTACTCTTAATTAAACAAAGTGTACTTATTCGACTCAAAAACCTTTGAGAAAGTTCATCGATAACATCGTATTTTAAGCGATTTTATCTTCTTTTTTTGCGTTGATATCAACTAGGTGCTCATCCTTTAAAAGGCCTGTCGCTCCATTGGCGTAATCTTTAGGTTGCTTACTAATTTCATCTTTTACATGAGCCACTTTTTTGTTTAGCTCTGGTGAAAGGGTCATTTCTCCTAAACGCGCTGAAAACGGGTTGTCTTGCTCTGGAAGATTAGGCATCAACTCTTTTGATGTTGAAGCCATGTGGTCATACATCTTATTGAAGTCTTTTGCTAACGCTTCTAGCATTGTCGCACTTGTTGCGAAGTGATCAACCAACTCTTGACGGTATTGCTCCAATTCATATTTGGATTTTTCTAAATCTTGTTTTAATGATTTTTGGTGTTTAATACCGGGTACTGTAAAACGAGAAATCATAAAGCCAATGGTAATACCAACAGCTAAGCCAATTAAAGCGTATGTCCACGCCATGAAATACTCCTTACCGTTTTTATTAATATGGGTCGGCATAACTGTGAGTTAGCCCACTCATAGGGTGTGTTGAGAACATGCTACTATGAAGGGAGTCAATCAACAAAAGAAAAGATTAAAAGTGATGACACCATTAGAAAAATATCAGCAAGACCTCAATCAAGAGGGGTTTATGCATGATAGCGCTCAACAAAATGCTGTAGAACATCTTGATGATTTATATCGACGTTTTTTAGAATTAAAAGTTCCTCAACAACCAGTAAAAAGATCCTGGAAACACTTTTTTATAAAAGCAGAACCATCAAAGTTAATTCCCGAAAAAGGGTTGTATTTTTGGGGGGGAGTCGGTCGAGGTAAAACCTATTTAGTTGATACCTTTTATGATGCATTACCCACCCAAAGAAAAATGCGAGTTCATTTTCATCGTTTTATGCAGCGAGTTCATGATGAACTAGGAGAATTAAAACAGCAGTCTGATCCTTTGCTTATTGTTGCTGATAAATTTAAACAAGAAACCGACATTATCTGCTTTGATGAGTTTTTTGTTTCAGATATTACTGATGCGATGATCTTAGCAACTTTATTGGAGGCTTTATTTGATAGAGGGATAACGTTAGTCGCTACTTCGAATATATTACCTCAAGACTTATATCGTAATGGGCTACAGCGAGCTCGTTTTTTACCTGCTATTTCTCTAATTGAGCAACATTGTGACATTATCAATGTGGATAGTGGTGTTGATTATCGCCTTAGAACGCTAGAGCAGGCAGAAATATATCACTACCCATTAGATAGCGATGCTGAAACGAATATGAAAGGTTACTTCTTACAGTTAGTTTCTGGTTGCGATTACGAATCGACTCAAATAGAAATTAATCATCGTCTCTTAGAGGTAAAAGCCGAAGGGGATGGGGTGGTTCATTTTGATTTTGCATCTCTATGTGAAAGCGCTCGTAGTCAGCATGATTATATTGAGCTCTCTCGCTTATATCATACGGTCTTGCTATCTAATGTGAAAATCATGGGGGAGTTAAATGATGATGCGGCTCGCCGGTTTATCGCTATGGTTGATGAGTTTTATGAGCGAAATGTAAAATTAATCATCTCAGCAGAGACAGATTTAGCCTCTATATATCAAAAAGGTCGTCTAACGTTTGAATTTAAACGTTGTCAGTCAAGGTTGATTGAAATGCAAAGTCATGAGTATCTAGCAAAAGAACATTTATCTTAATAAAAGAGAGTCATTTTTTGATGATTTAAGAGCTTCATTTACTGTGATGAAGCTCAAAACTCGTTTTTTTTAAACTTTTTGACCGATATGTGAAATATCTTCAAAAAAAAGGTGATTTTTTCTTCATGCTTCTCTATAATCCTCCGACCCACCGTTACTGTACTGGCTTAATTGCCAAGAGTGCCAACCACTCGAAGGGGTGATGACTGGGCTCAAAAATATACAGTGGGAGCGAAAGCTCCTAATCAGTGAAATTATTTAATAACGGGTATCATTAGCATGAAAACTTTCGTTGCTAAACCAGCCGCTGTAAAGCGTGACTGGTATGTTGTAGACGCTGAAGGTAAAACTCTTGGTCGTATCGCAACTGAAATCGCATCTCGCCTACGCGGTAAGCATAAAGCAGAATACACTCCTCACGTAGATACTGGTGATTACATCATCGTTATCAACGCTGAGAAAGTACGAGTAACTGGTAAGAAAGCATCTGACAAGATCTACTACCGTCACTCTGAATTCCCAGGCGGTCTAAAATCTATTTCTTTCGAGAAACTGATCGATCGTAAACCTGAAATGGTTATTGAATTAGCTGTTAAAGGTATGCTTCCACGTGGTCCTCTTGGTCGTGCTATGTACCGTAAACTTAAAGTTTACGCTGGCGCTGAGCATAACCACACTGCTCAACAACCACAAGTACTAGACATTTAATCGAGGATTATGGCAATGGCAGAGAATCAATACTACGGCACTGGTCGCCGTAAAAGCTCAGCAGCTCGTGTTTTCATCAAACCGGGTACTGGCAACATCGTAATCAACAAGCGCAGCCTTGAAGTTTACTTCGGTCGTCCAACAGCACGTATGGTTGTTAACCAACCTCTAGAGCTAGTTGAAATGACTGATAAACTAGACCTATACATCACTGTTTCTGGTGGTGGTATTTCTGGTCAAGCTGGTGCGATCCGTCACGGTATCACACGTGCTCTAATGCAATACGATGAATCACTACGTCCTGCACTACGCGCAGCTGGCTACGTTACTCGTGACGCACGTTGCGTTGAACGTAAGAAAGTTGGTCTACGTAAAGCACGTCGTAAACCACAATTCTCTAAGCGTTAATTTTACGCTTCCAAGGAGTTTTGTTTCAAAGCTCCTTTGGTATTGTGGTCAAAAGCCCAGCATTTATGCTGGGCTTTTGTTGTTTTTGTGAGCTTAAAACATTTTTAAGTCTTGAATTCCTTTCTCTTTTTTTATCCTTTCTCCAATCTCACTACAAAAACTCTACATATCTCACAAATGTTGCAAAAAAGTAGCTTTATCTTGTCAAAAAGTAAGGTTTTCTTTATCATTTATGGGTTAAAACAGCAGCCTAATAATATATGAATTAATTTTGAGCCTCTTTAGAGCGTTTGGAATAGTAAAGTTCTGTTGTATCACACCATTGAAAGTTAGCCGTAGCTCGTAAATGTATGGACATAATAAAAACCGCATAGAGCAAATGGGAGAAAGTTGGATGAGCAATGCGCCAGTGAGTAATGGTCGACGTCGTTTCTTAACCGCCACAACAGCTGTTGTTGGTGGGCTAGGAGCTGCTGCGGTGGCCGTACCTTTTATTAAATCTTGGAACCCGAGTGCAAAAGCGAAAGCTGCTGGTGCTCCGGTTGAAGTCGATATCAGTAAGCTCGAGGATGGGCAAATGGTTCGTGTTGAGTGGCGAGGAAAGCCTGTATGGGTTGTTCGTCGTTCAGAAGCACTTTTACAATCATTAACTGAGATTGAGGGTCAACTTCGAGACCCGTCTTCTGGAGAAGAACAACAACCTGAATATGCCCAAAATGCATATCGCTCAATTAAGCCAGAAATCTTTTTAGCCGTTGGCATCTGTACTCACCTTGGCTGTTCACCTACCTATTTACCTGACAGTTTTAGTGAACAAGTTGAAGGGGTTAATTCTGGTTTCTTCTGCCCATGTCATGGTTCTAAATTTGATATGGCTGGTCGAGTATTCCAAGGTGTACCTGCACCTTTGAATCTTGTTGTTCCTAAGCACATGTACCTTAGTGATACTCGTATCCTAGTTGGGGTTGATGAAGGAGGGGAAGCCTAATGCAACCGTTACTTGATTGGGTAGAAAAGCGTCTGCCTGCGATGAATGCATATAAAAAGCATTTATCTGAGTACCCAATGCCAAAAAACTTTAACTTTTGGTATTTCTTTGGCTCTTTGGCCATGTTGGTTTTAGTTAATCAGATCGTAACTGGTATTTGGTTAACAATGAATTACGTTCCTTCTGGAGAAGGAGCATTTGCCTCTGTTGAATACATCATGCGTGATGTTGATTATGGATGGTTACTTCGTTATATGCACTCAACTGGGGCGTCTGCCTTTTTTGTTGTTGTTTATCTGCATATGTTCCGTGGTCTGATTTATGGTTCTTACCAAAAGCCACGTGAACTGTTGTGGTTATTTGGTATGTTGATCTTCTTAGTTTTAATGGCTGAAGCATTCATGGGGTACTTATTACCGTGGGGGCAGATGTCTTATTGGGGAGCTCAAGTAATCATTTCTTTGTTTGGCGCAATTCCTGTTATTGGTGATGATCTTACACTTTGGATCCGTGGTGACTATGTTATTTCGGGTGCGACGCTAAACCGTTTCTTTGCCCTTCATGTTATTGCACTACCAATTGTTTTGTTACTTTTAGTTGTTCTTCATATTTTAGCTCTGCATGAGGTTGGTTCTAATAACCCTGATGGTATTGAAACTAAGCTACCAAAAGCAAAAGACGATAAAGGTGAGCATAAAACACAGTTTAAGTTCCACGAATATTACACAAGTAAATATAACATCATTGATTCAGTGCCTTTCCATCCTTATGGAACGGTTAAAGATATGATTGGTGTGGCTGGTTTCTTATTTTTCTTCTGTTACGTGTTGTTCTTTAACCCTGAAATGGGAGGTTACTTCCTTGAGCCGCCTAACTTTGAAGCAGCAAACCCATTAAAAACACCTGAGCACATTGCGCCTGTTTGGTATTTCACACCATTCTATGCAATCTTGCGTGCGGTTCCTGATAAATTATTAGGGGTAGTAGCAATGGGGGCATCGATTGTCGTGTTGTTCTTACTTCCATGGTTAGACCGTTGTAAGGTTCGCTCTTATCGTTACCGTAGTAAGTTACATTTATTGAATATTATCCAATTTACTATCAGCTTTATTGCATTAGGTGTATTAGGTGCATTACCTGCAACACCAACTTATACGCTGTTAGCTCAAATCTTTAGTCTGATGTACTTTATGTTCTTCGTTATTCTGTTTATTTACAGCAAAAATGAAGCCACAAAACCATTACCAGAGAGGGTGACATTCAAATGAAAAAGCTGATTTTAGTACTTTTTGCTTTGTTGCCGTCAATGGCGATGGCAGCAGGTGCAAATGTACCATTAGATAAAGCGAATAATGATATTAGCGATCAAGCATCTCTACAAAATGGTGCCAAGATCTTTATGAACTATTGTGCGGGTTGTCACTCAACACAATACCAGCGCTATAACCGTGTTGCAGAAGATCTAGGCATTCCACCAGATTTGATGATGGAAAACCTAGTATTTAATCCTGATGCGAAGATCGGTGACCTAATGAAGAGTGCAATCCCTGAAAAGCAAGCCGCAGGCTGGTTTGGTGCTCCACCACCAGATTTAACGCTTGTTGCTCGCGTTCGAGGTACTGATTGGTTATATACCTATTTACGTACTTTTTATGCCGATCCAACTCGTCCATTTGGTGTGAATAACATGGTATTCCCAAGTGTTGGTATGCCTCATGTTCTTCAAGAGCTGCAAGGGGTAACTACACCAGTTTATGAGACAACTATTGTTGATGGTGTTGAGCATAAAGCTGTTGTTGGTGTTGAGTCAGATGGCACTGGAGAGCTTAGCTCTGGCGAATACGATATGGCAGTTCGCGATTTGGTCAACTTTTTAGAATATTCAGGTGATCCTGTAAAACTTGAACGTCATCGTTTGGGTTGGTGGGTTATGGGCTTTTTAGTGATATTTGCCTTTGTTTCTTATTTACTTAAGAAAGAATATTGGCGTGATGTCCACTAATCGTGATATTCTAGATCGTTAATTGTACGCAATGGAGGCTTAGCCTCCATTGTTTTTGTGTCACTATTATTTTAATAACAATAATAGATGACGGCACCCTAAGTGTGGTGCTTTTGCTCCTAGATAAATACCGGAGGGCTCAATGGCTGTTGCTGCCAACAAACGCTCAGTAATGACGCTTTTTTCAGACGCTTCTGACATGTACAGTCATCAAGTACGTATCGTACTTGCTGAGAAAGGAGTAAGTGTTGAAGTTGAATTGGTTGATCCATCCAACTTACCTGCAGAACTTGTAGAATTAAACCCTTACAAAACTGTACCTACACTAGTTGATCGTGAGCTTGCTCTATACAACTCTAACATCATCATGGAATACTTAGATGAGCGTTTTCCTCATCCACCATTGATGCCTGTTTACCCTGTAGCTCGTGGTAACAGCCGTCTAATGATGCACCGTGTTGAGACAAACTGGTACTCACTAGCTGAGAAAGTAGTTAAAGGTTCATTCGAAGAATCTGAAGCTGCACGTAACAAGCTACGCAATGACCTACTAATGTTAGGTCCAATCTTTGCTGAATATACATACTTCATGAGTGATGAGTTTAGCTTAGTGGATTGTTACTTAGCTCCGTTATTATGGCGTTTGCCATCTATGGGTATTGAATTATCAGGCCCTGGCGCTAAAGAATTAAAAGTATACATGAACCGAGTATTTGAGCGTGATTCATTCCTAGCTTCTCTAACAGAAGCAGAACGTGAACTACGTTTAACAAACTAATGGATATTCGTTCAATGATGCCGCGTCGTCCTTATTTGTTACGAGCATTTTATGAATGGATCGTAGATAACGAGTTGACGCCTCATCTTGTTGTTGATGCAACAATGAATGGTGTTCGAGTGCCAGAAGAGTTTGTTCAAGATGGTCAAATCGTTTTAAACGTAGCACCACACTCTGTTGGTAACTTGGAGATGGGTAATGAAGCCGTGACATTTAATGCACGTTTCAGTGGTCGCCCACATTCAATCATTTTACCTTTATACGCAATTCAAGCTATTTATGCTCGTGAAAACGGTGCAGGAACCATGTTTGAACCAGAAGAAGCGTATGAAATGACAGATGATGAAGGTATTTTCGAAGAAGAAACAAATTTAAATGCTGTTTCTGAAGATAATACGTCATCAGATGATGAGCCTGAACCTCCGCGTCCAAGTGGTCGTCCGAGCTTAAGAGTCGTTAAGTAAAGTGCAACAATTGAATCCTACTAAAAAGCCTACAGAAATGTAGGCTTTTTTATTGTGCTTTGGTTTTAACTATTGCTCGACACTGCCACCTTGGCCGTATTCAAACGCTTTAATTACGCCTTTTACGCCCTTGATATTACGAGCAACGTCTGCTGCAATATTGCCTTGTTCTTCTGTTACAAAGCCAACTAAGAACACTTCTTGAGCTTCAGTAAATACACTGATTTTGATCCCGTTTAATTCACTTTTAGCGAGCAGTGACGATTTCACTTTTGTCGTGATCCAGCTGTCGTTATTGATTTGAGTAAAAGTGAGTAGTGGGCGAACTCTAATTTGGTTATAAACTGTGTTAACCCCTTTCATGTCTTTTATTTTTTTCTCAAACTCTTGATTCATTTGAGCATCTTTTGCTTGTCCCATTAACAGCACTTTACCATCATAAGTAACCGCGTTTACTCGCATGTTGTATTGGTAAGGCGCTTTATTCGCAAGCCCTGTTGCTTCTAAAGAGAGGTTTTTGTCTGATAGTTGCTCTTTAACTGTGCGGTTATCTGTTACAACAGACGCAGTTGTTGCAGCGCCAGCAATGAACAAGCCAGCACAACCTTGCAGTAATACCGCAGAAAGCAGTAAAGCACTTAATTTCACTAATTTCATATTATTACTCGGTGTGTTGTGGGAAAAGGACCTGATCAACAAGATCACAAATACAATGCAATGTTAATAGGTGTACTTCTTGAATGCGCGCGACACGGTGGGAAGGAATGCGAATCTCAACATCCGATTCACCAAGCAAACCTGCCATAACGCCACCATCCATGCCTGTTAAGGCAATAATCGTCATGTCACGGCTTACCGCTGCTTCCATTGCTTTTAGGATATCTTGGCTGTTTCCGCTTGTTGATATGGCTAATAAAATATCGCCAGGTTGACCTAGTGCTCGAACTTGCTTTGAAAAAATTTCAGAGTAATTGTAATCATTAGCAATTGCCGTCAATGTTGAGGTATCAGCAGTAAGAGCCATCGCTGGAAGGCTAGGACGTTCAGTTTCAAATCGATTTAATAGGCAAGAGGCAAATTGTTGGGCGTTTGATGCTGACCCACCGTTACCACAACATAGAATTTTGTTACCGTTTAGCAAAGTTGCTACCATCGCTTGAGAAGCATGCATAATATGATCTGGTAGAGCTTCCGCTGCGGCAATTTGGATTTGAATGCTTTCAGTAAAGCTTTCTTTGATATTTTCTAGCATTGTTTACCCTTCAACAATAGCATTTTTGATCCAGTTGATTTCCTTACCTTGAGCATGGATAGCAACGACATCAAATCTAAAAGATGTATGTTCAACAGAGAGCTTATTCTTCATAAGCCAGAAGAGAGCGGTTCGTTGTAATTTGCGCTGTTTTTGCCATGTTACCATTTCTTGCGCAGAACCGAAATTTGAAGTGTTACGGTATTTTACTTCCACAAACACAAAAGAGTCTTGATCTCGCATGATGAGATCAAGCTCTCCGGTTTTTGACTGGAAATTTCGGGCAATGAATGTGAGTTGATGTTGTTCTAAATAGCGTTGTGCCATCAACTCATAAAATTCGCCCTTTGCTCGCTTATTCTGTTTCTTCTCCATGAGTAGCCCAGCTCATTTTACGTTGGATTACGCACTCTTGGTTCAGGCTTAGTTCGCCTGTTTTACCTTCCATACGATAATTATCAACGGCTTTCATTTGAGGTAGTTCAGCAACCAACTGATAAGCGTCCATACCTAGAGCATGAAGTCGAGTCTCACCGTTGCTACTTTTTGGCCACAGCTCATCGTATTGCGCTTTAAAACTGTGGTTTTCATTTGTTAATAATGGAATGTCACTAAACTCAATGCCTTTAATTTCAACTAGTTTAGTTTGACGGCCACTGTTACTACGAGAGCTTGCATACAGTTTTGGTGGTTTGATTCCAGGGTTAATTGCAACTTCAATGAAAGGTTTTAATAGAACCAATTCACTGCTTTTAGCAACCATGTAAACTGCATCGATGTCACGACGACTACGTGGCTGAGCTTCTAATTCCATGTTTGCTAATGCGTTCATTTGGTAGATACGTGCTTGGCTACTTTCAATACCAAAAACGCTGTTTACTTTCTGCTGTAGTTGCGCTTTTGAGCCAAAGTAGCTGATTGATGGACGTTTTGCTGTTAGTTGGAACCATTTATCACTGAACGCTTGGCTTAATCGCTCACCCATAGTGCCTTGTGGTGCAAGGTATAGTGGGTGTTTAAAGCCTTGTTTAAATAAGTGTACAGCCGCTTGCTCAGCTTCTTGTTCTGGCGATAAAGTGAAATAACAACTGTTTATATCAGTATTTATTTCACTTGGAATATTCAGTGCTAATTGAGCAATGTCCGTTGTATTTAAAGATTGGAATTCTTCAATCTCACTACGAACTAATGGGCCAACAACAAATTGAATTTCTTCTTTTTCTAAGGTTGCCATTATTTCTGTCATTGATGTCGCTTGAGTGTCGATGATTTTAAGTTTGGTAAACTCATCTCGCTCTTTGTCTTCCATCATGGCGTTAATGAAACCATCACGTACACGAATACCTTGAGGACCAAAACGACCACTTAAAGGTAGTAATAGCGCAACGTTTTCAGGGCGAACAATCTCAAGAGCAAGAATATCTAAGATAACTTGAGGTGTGTATGTCGCTGCTGGATGAGTTGGGTTTGCAAGTAACCACTCATTTAAGGCTTCTTGTAATCGCATCGGTGAATGCTTCAATGTATCTAGGTAAGTTGCAAGCTGCACCCAACCATGTAGGTTGGTTTCACTTTCATCAAGTTTTACTTCTTCAAGAGCTGTGCTGTTTAGTGAATAAACACTTGTCCAAACTTGAGTCCAAAGTTGTGCTTTTTTGTCTTCAGCTGTGAATGGTTCTAATTTAATTAGTTCACGGGCTGAGTTTAGATTATCACCACTTAGTAAATATAACTCATGACGTAACTTGTGATATTCGACCCATTGGCTGTCTTCTAACTTCCACCATGCCTCAAAATTTAGCGTTTGTAGTGCCTCTTCGTACTGGCTTTGTGATTTCAGCATTTTGGCATGGGAAAGTTGCATTTCTGCGGTTTGTGCTGGAGACAGTTGCATTGTCGCTAGGCGTGTTAATAGCTTATCTGCAAGATCAAAGTTCTGCTCTTGCACTGCTGCTTTTAATGCCATGATTAAGAAATCAGCTTCAAGCGCCCCTTGTTGCTGGTCTGCTTTTAAAATATATGCGTTACTCGTTTCAGTTGGAGATTGAGTAATATCCAGACGTTCAGGTGCTTTTGGTGAGCTTGAACAAGCAGCCAATGTTAGAGCTAGGGCTACAGGAGCAATCAAGCGTGTTACACTGTTCTTTCTCGGGGTCATATTTGCCATGGGTAATATACTGGTCCTACTAAAAAGGGCTGTTGTTACTATGGATGCTCATCACCCAAACAGCTAAAATATATTTTTGATTATAGTGATTGCTTAGTCTAATACCTAATCTATGAAACAATTTTTCAGTAAGATTGGTATTATTCCCTATATTAATCGCAGAAGAGATAGTAAACAAATGACAGAACACAATTTATCTGTGGTGAATACTGCAACTTTGTACATTGTTCCTACACCAATCGGTAATTTAGGGGATATCACGCAGCGAGCCATCGAGGTTTTAAAGTCCGTTGACCTTATTGCCGCGGAAGATACACGACATACTGGTAAGTTATTGTCTCATTTTGGTATAGCGAGTCAAACATTTGCGCTGCATGATCATAACGAACAGCATAAAGCAGACTTATTGATCAGTAAATTGCAGCAGGGCTTATCTATAGCTCTTGTCTCAGATGCGGGAACACCATTAATCAGTGATCCAGGTTATCATTTAGTCAATCGTTGTCGTCAAGCGAATGTAAATGTTGTGCCATTACCTGGTGCTTGTGCCGTTATTACCGCACTTTCAGCCGCTGGACTTCCTTCTGACCGCTTTAGCTTTGAAGGATTCCTCCCTCCCAAAAGTAAAGGTCGTCGTGATAAGTTTGAAGAGATTGCACAAGCTGAGCGCACTTGTATTTTCTATGAGTCTCCACACCGTATTATGGATTCATTAGATGATATGTTGACGGTTCTTGGTCCTGAACGACAAGTTGTATTAGCTCGTGAACTGACAAAAACCTATGAAACGATTTATGGCGCACCATTAGGTGAGTTAATTGAATGGATAAAAGAAGACGATAACCGTAAGCGTGGAGAGATGGTTTTACTTATCCATGGCTTTAGAAGCGAAGCAAAAGATGAACTCCCATTCGAAGCAACGCGTTCACTTTCTATTCTTGTAAAAGAACTTCCGCTTAAAAAAGCAGCGGCAATGGCTGCTGAAATACATGGTGTGAAGAAAAATGCGCTATATAAATGGGGTTTAGAGCATTTAGATTAAGAGAATTGAGAAAAAGGGGTGGTAAGTTATAACTGACTCTTATATCATTCACCCCATGAGCTGACTCGGTAATCGCTGCTTCATTGATGTCCTTAGGGAGACTGATGGAGGGGAGGAAAGTCCGGGCTCCATAGAGCAGGGTGCCAGGTAACGCCTGGGGGGCGCAAGCCTACGACAAGTGCAGCAGAGAGGAAACCGCCGATGGCTTAATCTTCTTTTATTCTTCGGAGTAGGGAAGTAAGCACAGGTAAGGGTGAAAGGGTGCGGTAAGAGCGCACCGGACGTCTAGTAATAGGTCGTTGCAAGGTAAACTCCACCCGGAGCAAGATCAAATAGGCCCTCGCATAGCATTGCTCGTGTTTGGGGGCGGGTAGATTGCTTGAGCCTGTGAGCGATTGCAGGCCTAGACGAATGGTTACCACCGCGCAAGCGGGACAGAACCCGGCTTATATGTCGGCTCTAACTTAGCCCACCATAGTACTATTTCGGTAGTGTTATGGTGGGCTTTGTGCTTTCTGCTACATTGGTTTAGAATTATCACTAATTTGACACACATTCCTGCATTTTTAGGTTAAGCTTTGGCTTAATTTTAACTGCTTATTCATATAATTACGGTAGTAAATACTCACTATGTCTGAACAATTCCAACACGTATCCGTTCTTCTTCATGAATCTATTGATGGTTTAGCTATCAAACCTGATGGTATCTACATCGATGGTACGTTTGGTCGTGGTGGCCACAGCCGTCAGATCTTATCTCAATTAGGTGAGAATGGTCGCTTGTACAGTATTGACCGTGATCCTCAAGCAATTGCTGAAGCAAAAACGATTACTGATCCTAAATTTACCATCATTCATGGTCCATTTTCAGGCCTTAAACAATATGTTGAAGAGCTTGATCTTGTAGGAAAAATTGATGGAGTATTACTGGATTTAGGTGTGTCATCTCCACAACTAGATGATGCTGAACGTGGTTTTAGCTTTATGAAAGATGGCCCATTGGATATGCGTATGGATCCAACATCAGGCATTCCTGTATCTCAATGGTTACAAGAAGCGGATGTTGAAGATATTACTTGGGTTATACGTGAGTTTGGTGAAGATAAACATGCGTGGCGTATTGCTAAAGGCATCGTTGCTTACCGTGAAAATGAAGAAAATGAACCTCTAACTCGTACTAGCCAGTTAGCTAAATTGATTTCTGAGGTTGCACCTAAGAGTTTTAAAGAGAAAAAACACCCTGCAACGCGTGCATTCCAAGCATTTCGAATCTACATCAACAGTGAGTTAGACGAAATTGATACGGCTTTAAAAGGAGCGTTAGATGTATTAGCTCCAGAAGGACGTTTATCAGTGATCAGCTTCCACTCATTGGAAGATCGTATGGTTAAGCACTTTATTCGTAAAGAAAGTAAGGGACCACAAGTACCTCATGGTCTGCCGTTAACAGAAGAACAAATTAAAGCATTAGGCAGTGCAAAAATGAAACCTGTTGGTAAAGCGATTAAACCAACGAAGAATGAAGTGGATGTTAATGTGCGTTCACGCAGTTCTGTTTTACGTATTGCTGAGCGTTTATGAGTAAAAATACCGCTTCACAACCAAGTCTTACAAAACTTATCGGCCTAGACATTTTTGGTGTAGGCCGCCTTCATGCAATTCTATTAATTTGTATTTTTTTAAGTGCAATCGGTGTGGTATTAGCTACTCACAATACTCGTCAAATGACGGTTCAACGTGAAAACTTATTGCTTGAAAAAGATATCTTAGATGGTGAATGGCGTAATTTAATTTTAGAAGAAAGTGCGCTTGCTGAGCATAGCCGAGTTCAATCTCGTTCAGTTCGTGAATTAGATATGGAACGTCCAGCGCCAGATAAAGAAGTAATTATAAAACTACGATGAAATTACCAAATAGAAAAAAAAACAATAAGCGTATAACTAAAGCGCCGCCAACTTTTATCCAGTGGCGCTTTGGCGTTATTGTTTTCTTTGTCTTTCTTGCCTTAGCTATTCTTATTGCGCGAGCCGCTTATATCCAAGTTATTGAACCAGATAACCTTGTTAAGCAAGGTGATATGCGTTCTATCCGTGTTAAATCTCTCCCTTCTGCCAGAGGTATTATCTCTGATCGTAATGATGAACAGCTTGCTGTAAGTGTGCCTGTTGATGCGGTTTGGGCTGATCCTGTGACGATCTATAAAGAAGGTGGTTTGGTTGAGATTGAACGTTGGTATGCGCTTGCGGATGTATTAGGACTTAAGCGTAAAGAGTTAATTTCTAAAATTGAAAAAAACAAGAAACGTCGTTTTATTTATCTTCAGCGCCAAATATCTCCAGCGGTTGCTGCCTATATTAAAAAACTGAAATTAGCGGGCATTGGTTTAAAAGCTGAATCACGTCGTTATTACCCAACTGGTGAAATCAGTGCCCATGTTATTGGTGTAACAGGTATTGATAGTCATGGCCTTGAAGGGGTTGAGCGTAGTTATGATGGTTGGTTAACTGGTGAGCCGGGACGTAGAACTGTACGTAAAGACCGTTATGGCCGAGTGGTTGAAAATATTTCTTTAAAAGAGAAACAAGAAGGTAAACCATTAACCCTAAGTATCGATCAGCGTTTACAGGCGATTGCTTACCGTGCAATTAAACAAGCAGTATCTGACTTTAGAGCGATGTCTGGCTCGGTTGTGATGATCGATATTAAGACGGGTGAAGTACTTGCAATGGTAAATGCTCCTTCTTATAACCCGAATAATCGTGAGCAGTTACAGAGCTTTAGAATGCGTAACCGTGTCATTACTGATACGTTAGAACCGGGCTCTACAGTAAAACCTTTTGTTGTATTAGCTGCTCTAGATGGTGGAACTGCGAACTTAGATACGATTATTGATACCGGTAATGGCATCATGCGTATTGGCGGTAGTCGTGTGCGTGATAGTTCGAAAGTGGGTAAAGCCGATTTAACTACTATCTTGAAGAAATCAAGTAACATCGGTGTTGCACACTTAGCGTTGGGAATGCCTTTACAAGAGTTGTTAGCTGAGTATGCAGCGGTTGGTCTTGCTGATCCATCAGGCTTAAATCTAATAGGTGAAGCGACAGGTATTTTCCCTGATCGTCGTCGTTGGTCTGATTTTGAAATCGCCACATTAGCCTTTGGATATGGTCTGTCGGTTACGCCTATTCAGTTGGCGCACGCTTATGCCACATTAGGGGCTTATGGTGAATATAGGCCACTTTCAATTTTGAAAACTACTGGACCAACACCGGGTAAGCAAGTGGTTAATCGACAGCATGCAAAAGCGGTATTAGAAATGATGGAAACCGTAACTCAACCAGGCGGTACAGCAACAAGAGCTGCTGTACCTGGCTACCGAGTTGCGGCTAAAACCGGTACGTCACGAAAAGCGGTTCGTGGTGGTTACAGTGATGAATACATGACGGTGACAGCTGGTGTTGCGCCAGTTAGTAACCCTCGAATTGCGTTAGTTACTATCGTGAACCAACCACAAGGTGATGAGTATTACGCAGGTCAAGTTGCGGCACCGATTTTTGGTCAGGTAATGAAAGATGCACTACAAATTTTAAATGTAGCGCCAGATGAAAGTACCGTAAAACATATCGATGTATTGAATTAGGAAAGTGATGATGCAGTTATCTGAATTACTGTTGCCTTGGTGCGAGTTAAATCAATCTGTGGCAATTTCATCTATGACATTGGACAGTCGCCAAGTATCTCCTGGCTGTTTATTTGTAGCAATTAAAGGCCATGCAGTAGATGGTCGCCAATTTATTTCATCAGCAATTGAACAAGGTGCTGTTGCAGTTATTGCTGACGCTGATGAAGATAATATTGCAGGAACGGTAAAGGTTATCAATAACGTTATTGTTGTTTACATTGATTCTCTTTATACGCAGTTAAGTGCGATTGCAGGAGCTTTCTATCAAGCGGATAAGAGATGCATGCAACTTGTCGGTATTACTGGTACTAATGGTAAAACGACGATTTCTCAGATCATTGCTCAATGGACGACATTATTAGATCAACCTGCTGCCGTAATGGGAACAACGGGTAATGGCTTACTGTCGGATCTTAAGCCAGCCTTGAACACCACTGGTAGTCCAATTGAAATCCAACAAACACTGACAGAGCTTGAGAATATCGGAGCCAAACTGACGGCGTTAGAAGTGTCGTCTCATGGTTTAGTTCAAGGGCGTGTTAATGCGTTATCTTTTGATGCAGCAGTATTTACTAACTTAAGCCGTGACCATCTTGATTATCATGGTGATATGGAAAACTATGCTGAAGCTAAAAAGTTACTTTTTACTTCTCATAGGCCAAAACACTCAATCATCAATGCGGATGATCAAGTGGGCTGCCAATGGTTAAAAGAGATGCCTCATGCCGTCGCTGTTTCTTTAAATGAAGAAAACATCTCTTTTCATTCCGGTAAGAAGGTATTTGCGACATCGGTTGTTTATTCAACCGAAGGCATTCAACTTTCCGTTTCTTCAGATTGGGGAAATGTTGCTTTTTCAGTGCCTTTAATTGGAGCATTTAACGCGAGCAATATTCTCGTTGCTTTCGCAACACTTCTTTCTTTAGGTTATGACATCCAAGCTTTAGCTCAAACGGCGTCTCAGTTAAATGCAGTTATTGGCAGAATGGAGTTGTTTACTGCAGATAATAAAGCCAAAGTGGTTGTCGATTATGCGCATACGCCTGATGCTTTAGATAAAGCGTTGCAAGCATTACGAGTTCATTGTGAAGGTAAGTTGTGGTGTATTTTCGGCTGTGGTGGCGATAGAGATACAGGGAAACGACCAATGATGGCAAGCATTGCTGAGCAACAAGCAGATGTGATTATCTTAAGTGATGATAACCCTCGTTCAGAAGAACCAAGCTTAATTACTAATGATATGCTGGCTGGATTAAAAAATTCTGAATCTGCACATGTTATTCATGATCGTTTTGAAGCTTGTCAGTTTGCATTATCTCAAGCAAATGAGAACGATATCATTTTACTTGCCGGTAAAGGGCATGAAGATTATCAAGTGTTAGCGGATAAGACCGTTCATTACTCTGATCGTGAAACCGCACAAACATTATTAGGGCTACAATCATGATAAATATGTTACTTAGCGAAATAGCAAAAGCGTGTGATGGGCGTTTGGTTGGGGCTGATTGTCAAATATCGTCAGTATCAACAGACAGTCGACACATTGATGAACAAGGGCTTTTTGTTGCTCTTATCGGTGAACGCTTTGATGCTCATGATTTTATACCAGCAGTACAAGAGCAAGGAGCAACTGCACTTCTTGTATCAAAAGAAGTCGATACGACACTTCCTCAAGTAATTGTTTCTGATACACAAAAGGCGTTAGGCTTAATAGCGAAACATGTACATCAAGTTTGTCAGACCTTTACGTTTGCCTTAACGGGTAGTTGTGGCAAAACCACAGTAAAAGAGATGCTCGCTTCTATTTTAGCTCGTTCTGGCGAAGTGTTAGCAACCGCAGGTAACTTTAATAATGAGATCGGCGTTCCGTTAACGTTATTACGTTCTCAACCAAGTAATGATTTTGCCGTTATCGAATTGGGTGCAAATCACCAAAATGAAATCTCATACACTACTCAGTTAGCGCAACCTAATGTCGCATTGGTCAATAATATTGCAGCGGCACATTTAGAAGGTTTTGGTTCTATTGAGGGGGTAGCAAAAGCGAAAGGCGAGATTTTTGAAGGGCTAAAAGAAAACGGTATTGCTATTTATAATCTAGATAGTAATGGTTTACCAAAATGGTCATCACTATTTGAAGGTAAACAAGTGGTTAGCTTTGCTATGAATGACTCTTGTGCTGACTTTTATGCATCAAATATTGAAGTAAATGCGATTGGTGAACCTAGTTTTCAATTAAATACGCCTAAAGGAAGCATTCAAGTTTCTTTAGGAATTATTGGTAAGCATAACGTAGCGAATGCCGTTGCTGCTGCTGCTTTAGCTATTCAAGCGAATTCATCATTAAATGATATTCAACAAGGGCTACAAGAGCTGGGTAGCGTGAAAGGGCGTGTTGCAGTCGAAACGTTAGCATCTGGATTGAAGGTTATCGATGACACTTATAATGCCAGTGTTCCTGCTATGAAGGCCGCAGTGGAGTTACTTGGTGGATTTAAAGGTCAGCGTTGGCTTGTTTTAGGGAATATGGCTGAGCTAGGTGAAGAAAGCCTTGCACTTCATCGTGAAGTTGGGGAATATGCTGCCCCATATCAATTTGAGCAAGTAGTGACATTTGGCGATGATACAAAAGTGATCAGCGAGCTATGTAATGGCCGTCATTTTGAAACACGTTCTGATTTGAACGCTTACTTACTTAAAGAATTACAATTAATTAAACATAATGAGGTTACCGTGTTAGTTAAAGGTGCCAACAGTTCACGAATGAGCGAAGTGGTTTCAGCTCTTAAGGAGTGTCAGTAATGATTATTTGGTTATCCAATTTTCTAGAGCAATATTTTCCATTTTTTCGCTTATTTGAATATTTAAGTTTTAGAGCCATCTTAAGCATTATCACGGCATTAACGATCTCTTTATGGATGGGACCAAAACTGATTGCTTGGTTGCAAAACCTTCAAATCGGTCAAGTGGTACGTGATGACGGTCCTGAATCCCACTTTAGCAAACGTGGTACCCCAACCATGGGCGGCATCATGATTTTAACTGCGATCAGTGTGACTGTGTTCTTGTGGGCAGACTTAACTAACCCTTATGTTTGGGCTGTTATGTTTGTGTTGCTAGGCTATGGTGCTGTTGGTTTTGTTGATGACTACCGTAAAGTGGTTCGTAAAAATACAGATGGTCTAATCGCTCGTTGGAAGTATTTTTGGCAATCTTCTATTGCGTTAGTTGTCGCTTTTGCTCTTTATGCTTACGGAAAAGATACAGCAGCAACGCAGTTAGTCGTTCCTTTCTTTAAAGAAGTCATGCCTCAACTTGGTCTTGCTTATATTCTTCTTACCTACTTTGTTATCGTAGGAACTAGTAATGCGGTGAACTTAACCGATGGTCTTGATGGTCTTGCAATCATGCCTACGGTATTTGTTGCTGCAGGTTTTGCCTTTATCGCTTGGGCAACAGGTAACGTGCAATTCGCAAACTACTTACATATTCCGCATATTCCATTAGCGAGTGAGCTAGTGGTGGTGTGTGCTGCGATTGTTGGTGCTGGTTTTGGTTTCTTATGGTTCAACACATACCCAGCACAAGTATTTATGGGCGATGTAGGTTCATTAGCGCTTGGTGGTGCATTAGGTACGATTGCAGTGCTAGTTCGTCAAGAGTTCCTATTGGTTATCATGGGTGGTGTATTCGTTGTTGAAACGTTATCGGTGATCTTACAAGTGGGTTCATACAAACTACGTGGTCAACGTATTTTCCGTATGGCACCAATTCATCACCATTACGAATTAAAAGGCTGGCCAGAGCCTCGCGTTATTGTGCGTTTCTGGATTATTTCTATGTTATTGGTTCTTATTGCATTAGCGACATTGAAGGTACGTTAATATGAGTGGTTTTGGTGGTGTAAAAAATGTTGTAGTAGTTGGCTTAGGTATGACAGGTTTATCTGTTGTTAAGCATTTACTAAGACAACCAGAAGCGTTAACAATTAAAGTGATTGATACTCGTGATACACCGCCAGGCCATGACCAATTGCCTGAAAATGTAGAACTGCATTCTGGAGGATGGCAGCAAGATTGGTTGATTAATGCCGATTTGATTGTAACGAATCCTGGAATCGCCTTAGCGTCACCTCAACTTAAGCCTGCGATTGATAAAGGAATTCAAATTGTTGGTGACATCGAGTTATTTGCTTGGGCGGTGAATGCGCCTGTTATTGCGATCACTGGCTCGAATGGCAAAAGTACGGTGACCGATCTAACTGGGGAAATGGCAAAAGCGGCTGGAGTAAAAACAGCCGTTGGTGGAAATATTGGTTTTGCAGCTCTTGATTTATTAGAGCAAGATGCAGAACTTTATGTTCTTGAGCTTTCGAGTTTCCAACTTGAAACAACATCCACATTAAAGCTGAAAGCCGCTGCTTTTCTTAATTTGTCTGAAGATCATATGGATCGTTATCAAGGCATGGCGGATTATCGTCAAGCTAAGCTACGTATCTTTGATCATGCAGAAGTATGCATTGTTAATCGTGACGATAAACAAACTTACCCTGATGTTGAGAAAACATTAAAAAGCTTTGGGTTTGATCAAGGTGATTATGGCTGTATTGAAAAAGATGGCATTGAGTATTTAGCTAAAGATGCAATGTCATTGCTTGCTGCAAATGAATTAGGATTAGTCGGAAAGCACAATATTGCAAACAGCCTAGTTGCAATTGCATTACTTGATGCCGTTGGTATCAATTTAGATGCAACATTAGATACATTAAGAACTTACAATGGATTGACACATAGATGCCAAGTTGTCGCAGATAATAATGGTATTCGCTGGGTCAATGATTCAAAAGCGACAAATGTAGCAAGTACATTGGCAGCCTTATCTGGTTTACAGCTTGAAGGTAAATTACACCTACTTGTTGGTGGTGTAGGTAAAGGTGCTGATTTTTCAGAATTATCACCAGCGCTGCATGATTTAAATTTAATGATGTACTGCTTTGGTGAAGATGGTGATCAATTTGTATCACTTGATCCTCGTTCACTCTTATGTGAAACCATGGATGAAGCCGTTGCTACTCTATACCCAACTTTAAATAAAGGCGATATGGTGATGCTATCTCCAGCATGTGCAAGCTTCGACCAATACGCAAATTTTATGGCTAGAGGGGATGCATTCACCCAGTTAGCAAAACAGTATTCAATTGAGAGTTAATTTTGGCATTTGAGCGAATTAAACAAGGGATCTTTTCCATTCAAGATTGGTGTTTAACACCGTCACCTAAAGTCATGTTCGATCGTCAGCTGATATGGATTTCTTTAGGTTTAATGCTTACTGGATTGATCATGGTAGGTTCTGCGTCGTTTCCTATTAGTACACGCTTAACTGATCAGCCTTTTCACTTTATGCTTCGTCACATGCTATTTGTGTGTTTGGCTCTTGGTGCCTCATCTGTTGTATTGCGAATCCAATTAGATACCTGGCTAAAATACAGTGGAAAATTCTTATTTGTATCCATCCTATTATTAATTGCAGTATTGCTGGTTGGTAAATCGGTAAATGGTGCTGCTCGTTGGTTACCTCTTGGTATCTTCAACTTGCAGCCAGCCGAAGTTGCAAAACTTTCTCTATTTATTTTTATTTCGGGATACTTAGTTCGCCGTCATGGTGAAGTGAGAGAAAGTTTTAAAGGTTTTGTTAAACCATTAATCGTACTTATCACTCTAGCATTTTTCTTATTATTGCAACCCGACTTAGGTACCACGATTGTAATGTTTGTCACTACTATCGGTATGCTATTTATCGCGGGTGCAAAGCTTTGGCAATTTATTGCTTTAGTGATGAGTGGCATTTCATTAGTGATTGTTCTGATCATTGCAGAACCTTATCGTATGCGTCGTGTAACCTCTTTCTTAGACCCATGGCAAGACCCATTTGGTAGTGGTTACCAACTAACTCAATCTCTTATGGCATTTGGTCGTGGTAGTTGGTTTGGTGAAGGTTTAGGTAATTCGATTCAAAAGTTAGAGTACCTACCTGAGGCACATACTGACTTTGTATTTGCTGTGGTTGCTGAAGAGTTAGGTTTTGTTGGCGTCACTCTGATCTTGGTTTTAATTTTCGCTTTAGTATTAAAAGCATTACTTATTGGGCGAAAATGTCTTCAACATGATCAACGTTTTGGTGGGTTTTTAGCATTTGGTATTGGGATTTGGTTTGCATTTCAAACCTTAGTTAATGTTGGTGCTGCTGCTGGTATTGTTCCGACAAAAGGCTTAACACTACCACTTATCAGTTATGGTGGTTCCAGTTTGATTATCATGTCAGTTGCCGTATCGTTACTCATCCGCATTGATCATGAATGTCGTCTCTATTTAGAAAATGAGCCTCCTCGGAGTGAAAATGAAGAACAAAAATAAACGTTTATTAGTGATGGCTGGTGGTACTGGTGGTCATGTTTTCCCAGGTCTTGCTGTTGCAAAGCAATTACAAAGTGAAGGATGGGAGATCCGTTGGTTGGGAACCGCTGACCGAATGGAGGCGGATTTAGTTCCTAAACATGGTATTGAAATTGATTTTATTAAAGTTAAAGGCCTTCGTGGGCAAGGACTTAAAAAGTTAATTGCAGCACCATTTCAAATCTTAGGGGCAATCTCTCAAGCGAAAAAACACATTAAAGCATGGCAACCAGATGTGGTACTAGGAATGGGGGGCTATGTAAGTGGTCCTGGTGGTATCGCTGCTTGGTTATCAGGTATTCCTGTTGTATTGCATGAACAAAATGCGGTTGCTGGTTTAACTAATCAATGGTTATCTAAAATTGCAAAACGTGTGTTCCAAGCATTTCCTGGTGCTTTTCCTAATGCTGAAGTTGTAGGGAACCCTGTTCGTGAGGATGTGTGTCAATTACCTCATCCAAAAGAAAGATTTGCACAGAGAACTGGCCCTATCCGTTTGTTGGTGATGGGAGGCAGTCAAGGTGCTCGTATTTTAAATACAACATTACCAGAAGCATTACCTCAATTAAGCCATGAGATTGAAATTTGGCATCAAGTAGGTAAAGGCTCACAAGAAACAGTAGAACAAGCGTATCGTGATAACGGTATTGCTGATGCTAAAGTGACAGAGTTTATCGATAATGTAGCAGAAGCTTATGCGTGGGCTGACTTATTGGTTTGTCGTTCTGGTGCATTAACGGTTTCGGAAGTATCTGCAGCTGGTGTTGGTTCTATATTTATTCCATTTATGCATAAAGATCGCCAACAAGCATTGAATGCTGATCACCTAGTACAATGTGGCGCAGCGCAAATGATTGAACAACAAGATTTAACAGTTCAGGGATTGGTTGATACACTGAACGGTTTAGAGCGAAAACAATTACTCGACATGGCATGTAATGCTCGAGACGCAGCAATTATCGATGCTGATGTGCGTGTTGCTAATGCAATAAAAAGCCTCGCTAAATAAGAATTGAGATTAAGAATGACAAAAGAACAGAAACTGCAATTAGCTGAAATAAGAACCATGATCCCTGAAATGCGTCGTGTTGAGTGCATTCACTTCGTTGGTATTGGTGGCGCAGGAATGAGTGGTATTGCGGAAGTACTTTTAAATGAAGGTTATCACATCAGTGGTTCCGATATGGCTGAGAACACAGTCACTGTTCGTTTAGCGCAAAAAGGTGCTGAGATTTTCTTTGGGCATCAAGCAAGTAATGTTGAAAAAGCGAGTGTTGTAGTTGTATCGACTGCCATTGATCCAAGTAACCCTGAAATTGTAGCGGCGAAAGAAAATCGTATTCCAGTGATTCGTCGTGCAGAAATGTTAGCTGAGTTAATGCGTTACCGTCATGGTATTGCTGTTGCTGGCACTCACGGTAAAACCACAACAACAGCGTTAACAACTCAAATTTATTCAGAAGCAGGGTTAGATCCAACATTTGTAAATGGTGGATTAGTTAAAAACGCAGGTACAAATGCACGTTTAGGTTCAAGTCGATTCTTAATTGCTGAAGCGGATGAGAGTGATGCTTCGTTCTTACACCTACAACCTATGGTCAGTATTGTTACGAATATCGAAGCAGATCATATGGACACGTATGGTGGTGATTTTGAAACGTTAAAACAAACGTTTATCGATTTTTTACATAACCTTCCATTTTATGGTCAAGCGGTAATGTGTGTTGATGACCCGGTTGTTCGAGAATTACTACCACAAGTGAGCCGTCAGGTGATTACTTATGGTTTCTCTGATGATGCAGATGTACGTTTAATTAACTATCGTCAAGTTGGCCAGCAAAGTTTCTTTACGGTTCAAAGAAAAGATCGTACTGATTTAGATATTGTTTTGAATATCCCTGGCAAACATAATGCGTTGAATGCTACCGCTGCAATTGCAGTAGCAACAGAAGAAGATGTTGAAGATGAAGCTATTCTTACTGCGCTATTAAACTTTGAAGGTGCGGGTCGTCGTTTCGATCAACTTGGCGAATTTGAAACTGGCAATGGCTCAGCAATGTTAGTAGATGATTACGGTCATCACCCAACAGAAGTTGACGTAACCATTAAAGCAGCACGTGCAGGCTGGGCTGAAAAGCGCCTGGTTATGATTTTCCAACCACACCGTTATAGTCGAACTCGCGATTTATATGACGACTTCGCCAATGTATTGGATAATGTTGATGTATTAATCATGCTTGATGTTTACTCTGCGGGTGAAACGCCAATTGCAGGTGCTGATGGGCGAGCGTTATGTCGTACTATCCGTGGTCGTGGAAAAATAGATCCGGTATTTGTACCAACAATAGAGGCATTACCACCTGTTTTAGCGAATATAATTCAAGAAGGTGACTTAATCCTGACGCAAGGCGCTGGAGATGTTGGTAAATTAGCTAAGCAATTGGCTTCAATGAAATTAAATATTGAAACAATGAAAAAGTTAGGATAATTATTGTTTAATTAGTTAGAACTTCTAATAAAAAAACGAATAATGGGATAGAATCCTCATTGTATTAATAATATGCTATCAGAGTTTGGATAGAGGGTTTTTGCACCCTATAATTATTATATAAATTAATTGAAATGTTATATCTCTATTTTTATTGGTTAAATTGATTGATATGACATTATTTTTGGCATTGTTGTGACGTTAATATGATTAAAGCTGTCAAAATGAATACTTCATTTGATAAAGAAAAAGTAAGAAAACATCTACCAGGTGCTATTTTTCTTTCTTTAGTCGTGATTACTTCGCTTTGGTTGGTTATTTCGACGATAAGTTGGATGACAGATGAAGACCGATTGCCATTATCACATATGATTATTCAAGGGCAGTTGAAGCACATTACGGCTGATGACATTCGTGAAGCAATAGATTCTATGGATTCCATCGGCACTTTTATGACGCAAGATGTGAATAAACTGCAAGATGCTTTATTATCTTTGCCTTGGATAGCCCAAGTATCAGTACGTAAACAGTGGCCTGAAACTATTAAGGTTTTTGTTGTTGAGCATCAGCCTGAGGCAACATGGAATAATCGAGTTATCGTTAATCCAGAAGGTGTTGTTTTTAATGCTCCTATGAGTGATTTACGCGAACCTAAACCTGCGTTATTTGGCCCTGAAACCAGTAGTAAAGATGTACTTGATTTTTGGCACCAATTACAAAAGCAATTTGAACCAATACATGTAACCGTTCATAGCGTGGCATTGACTGAACGATTATCTTGGCAGGTCGTTCTTGATAACGGTATCCGTTTAGAATTAGGGCGTGATTCAAGAGAAGAACGAGTTGAACGTTTTATTGCTTTATATAAACAATTAGAAAGTAAAAAAGATTCGATAGATTATATAGATCTTCGTTATGACACTGGTGCTGCCGTTGGATGGAAATCCGATGATGTAGAAAATAAAGAAGAGAATTGACATGAGTAAAACGCCAGAAGGCAGTATTATTGTTGGTTTAGACATTGGTACAAACAAAGTTTCAGCGTTAGTTGGCGAAGTTTTACCTGATGGCCAAGTGAGTGTTATCGGCTCTGGTTCATGTCCATCTCGTGGTATGGATAAAGGTGGTGTAAACGACCTAGAATCGGTTGTAAAATCGGTTCAAAGAGCGATTGATCAAGCTGAATTGATGGCTGAATGTACCATTACATCAGTGTTTATCTCTCTTTCTGGCAAACATATTGCTAGCCAAATCGAGAAAGGTATGGGGTCAATTTCTGAAGAAGAAGTGACTCAAGATGACATGGATAGCGTTATTCATACTGCAAAATCTGTTAAGATAGGTGATGAACAGCGTACATTGCATGTAATTCCACAAGAATTCTCTATTGATGTTCAAAAAGGGATCAGAAACCCTATTGGGTTATCAGGAATGAGAATGGAAGTTAGCGTTCATCTTATTACCTGCCATAATGATATGGCACGTAATATAGTGAAAGCGGTAGAACGTTGTGGTTTAAAAGTTGAACATATTATTTTTTCTGGCTTAGCTTCAAGTAATGCAGTTATTACAGAAGATGAGCGTGATTTAGGTGTTTGTGTTGTTGATATCGGTGCTGGCACAATGGATATCGCAATTTGGACTGACGGTTCATTACGCCATGCTGAAGTATTACCTTATGCCGGAAATGCAGTAACAAGTGATATAGCTTATGCTTTTGGTACACCATTCAACGATGCTGAAAAATTAAAAGTAAAATATGGTTGTGCGATAAGTGAACATATTAATCGAGATGAAACGGTCAATGTTCCAAGTGTTGGCGGACGTCCATCTCGAAGTTTACAGCGAAGAATGCTAGCAGAAGTTATCGAACCAAGGTATTCTGAACTGCTTGGTCTTGTAAATCAGCGAATTGTCTCAATTCAAGACCAATTACGCGCTGAAGGTACAAAACATCATCTTGCTGCTGGTATTGTATTGACTGGTGGTGGGTCACAGATTGAAGGTTTGGTTGACTGCGCTGAGCGTGTGTTCCAAACTCAAGTTAGAATTGGTCAACCTTTAGAGGTGACAGGCCTAACAGATTACGTAAAAGAACCTTATCAAGCGACAGCTGTAGGGCTTTTACATTACGGTAAAGAAAGTCAGTTACATGACGATGAAGATTATGTGCCAAGTAAGAGCCAATCTTTTACTACCGTAATAAAGAAATTTAAAAATTGGATACTAAAAGAGTTTTAACCTGAGCGAACAGGAAGAAACGGAGAGAACAAATGTTTGAGCCGATGATGGAAATGTCCGACGACGCAGTAATTAAAGTTGTTGGTGTAGGTGGCGGTGGCGGTAATGCTATCGAGCACATGGTACGAGAATCAATTGAAGGTGTTGAGTTCATCAGTGTAAATACTGATGCACAAGCGCTTCGTAAAACGAGTGTAAATACCGTTATTCAAATTGGTGGCGACATCACTAAAGGATTAGGTGCTGGTGCAAACCCGCAAGTAGGTCGTGATGCAGCTCTAGAAGACCGTGAAGCACTGAAAGAAGTGTTAGCGGGCGCTGATATGGTATTTATCGCAGCTGGTATGGGTGGTGGTACAGGTACTGGTGCAGCTCCTATTATTGCTGAAGTTGCTAAAGAATTAAATATTCTAACAGTTGCTGTGGTTACCAAACCATTTAGCTTTGAAGGTCGTAAGCGTCTTGCTTTTGCTGAGCAAGGTATCGAAGAGTTATCAAAACATGTTGACTCATTAATTACGATTCCAAACGAAAAATTATTAAAAGTTCTTGGCCGTGGTATTACGTTATTAGAAGCATTTGCAAAAGCGAATGATGTTCTTCGTAATGCTGTTCAAGGTATCGCAGAGCTTATTACTCGTCCTGGTATGATCAACGTCGATTTCGCCGATGTTCGTACCGTTATGTCTGAAATGGGACATGCAATGATGGGTAGCGGTATCGCAGTAGGCGAAGATCGTGCAGAACAAGCAGCAGAAGAAGCGATTTCAAGTCCGTTACTTGAAGATATCGATCTTGCTGGCGCTCGTGGTGTTCTTGTAAACATCACTGCAGGTTTAGATATGCGTCTTGATGAATTTGAAACTGTAGGTAATACAGTAAAAGCATTTGCATCAGATAACGCAACGGTTGTTATTGGTACTTCTCTTGATCCTGATATGAGTGACGAAATTCGCGTAACGGTTGTTGCTACAGGTATCGGTACTGAAAAAAAGCCTGAAATCACGTTAGTGACGAATAAAGCAGCGGCTCCTGCTCAATCGGCTCCAGCAGCTCAACCTGCGGCTCAAGCACAAGTAAAACCAAAAGTTGAAGCACCAGTTGAACCTGTGGTTGAAAAAGCGGCACAAAACGTGCAAGTAACTAAACCAGCAGCACAACCATCTGCGCCATCTACATCACCAGCGGCTGGTGTTCAGAATGCGGGTGCGGCACAAGCTAAGCCAGATCAGAAAGAAGATTACTTAGATATCCCAGCGTTTTTACGACGCCAAGCTGACTAATTAATCATCAAACGATTTGGTTTAATGAAAAATTGTGTGCTAGAATATTAGACCAGTTCTTAGAATTGGTTTGAAATTAAGCATATTTATAGTTGAGATGAGCATATGATCAGACAACGTACACTGAAAAGTATCGTACAAATGACAGGCGTGGGTTTACACTCAGGCCGTAAAGTTACGCTTACTCTTCGTCCAGCAGCTGCGAACACAGGTGTGATTTATCGTCGTACAGACCTTAATCCGCCAGTTGATTTCCCTGCGGATCCAGAGTCAGTTCGTGACACGATGCTATGTACAGCGTTAGTTAATGATGAAGGCGTACGTATCTCAACGGTTGAGCACTTGAATGCTGCTTTAGCTGGCATGGGCATTGATAACGTTGTTATCGAAGTTGATGCTCCTGAAATTCCAATTATGGATGGCAGTGCAAGTCCTTTTGTATATCTTTTACAATCTGCAGGTATTGAAGAACTTAATACAGCGAAGAAATTCATTCGTATTAAGAAACCTGTTCGCATAGAAGATGGTGATAAGTGGGCTGAAATTCGTCCTTACAACGGTTTCCGTTTAGATTTCACTATTGACTTTAATCACCCTGCGATTGAATCAGATGACCAAAAGCTAGTGTTTGATTTTTCAAGCCAATCGTTTATCAAAGATATTTCACGAGCTCGTACTTTTGGGTTTATGCGTGATATCGAGTACTTACAATCGCAAAATCTATGTTTAGGTGGTAGCTTTGATTGTGCAATCGTACTTGATGATTACCGAATCCTAAATGAAGACGGTCTACGCTTTGATAATGAATTTGTAACGCATAAAGTTCTAGATGCTGTGGGTGACCTATATATGTCAGGTCATAGTATTCTAGGTGAACTTCGTGCATACAAATCAGGTCACGCTTTGAATAATCAGCTACTTCGTGCAGTTCTTGCAGATCAAGAAGCATGGGAGTGGACGACCATTGAGGATGAGCAAGAGTCTCCAGTTGCATTTATGCAACCAGGAATGGTACTTGCGTAAGTAACACATCATCAAATTAAAAAAGCCAAGCGAATGCTTGGCTTTTTTGTATCTGATATATTTTTATTTTTTATTTGCTAATGCAGCGAGACTTTCTAAACGCTTTTTTAATTTAGGAGATGCTGTTTCAGCTACCATTTCTAATGCACTAGCGGCCGCTGCCGATAGCTCACGTTTTGCCTGTTTCTCTGATTTATAAACGGCAGGTTTTTCACCGACAAAGGATCGAGCAAGATCAGGGTTGATCTTTACTTCTAAGTTAGAAAGACCAGGTAAGCCGTGCTTACGAAAAACAGACAACAAAGTTAGTCTTTCGTAATTAATTCTTGTTGCCCAAACACTACTTGATACCTCGATCACCAATGATCCTTGGCGATAATTTGCCACACGGCAATGATTTTCACAGCCTGTAGGCAATGCATCTTCAAGTACATGAGATAGCTTTGACAAAATGATCGCTTTTTCTTGCAGATCTTTAAAACGAGTATTATTGAAAAAATCGTTTGCCGGTTGTGGTCTATGGTCTCGCATCACTAAAAACTCTTATAAATCGTGCGTTATTTGGTGGTGAGTACTAAAGAAAAAGTAATAAATGCCAATTAGATCTGAATTTTTCAGAATTGAAATCAAACTCTACAGATTTACCTTAGGATTGCTTCACGTTATCGCTTATACTTTCTTAATTATTACTTATGATGACAAGCAACACAACTATCTAATGTGGCCTTGAAAAATCAAAGCCTCATCCCCATAAGGTAAGTATATAAAAGAAGTATTTTTCTTAGAGTAAACTCTAGGCGATTGATTCACATTTCAGATTAAACCAGATCATTAATGATCAAGAGATAAAGAGAAGCAACGGAATCATGTTTTCTAAAATTCTAACTAAAGTTATTGGTAGCCGTAATGATCGTACATTACGTAAGCTACGTAAAATCGTAGACCAAATTAATAAACTTGAACCACAATTCGAATCACTACAAGATGAAGAATTAAAAGCGAAAACAATCGAGTTCCGTGCACGTTTAGAGCAAGGTGAAGATTTAGACAATTTACTTCCAGAAGCATTTGCTACAGTACGTGAAGCATCTAAGCGTTTATATGGTATGCGTCACTTTGATGTTCAAATGATTGGCGGTATGGTACTAAACGATAGCCAAATCGCAGAGATGCGTACAGGTGAAGGTAAAACACTAACAGCAACATTGCCATGTTATTTGAATGCATTAACTGGTAAAGGCGTTCACGTTGTTACCGTGAATGACTACTTAGCTAAGCGTGATGCTGAAACAAACCGTGAGTTATTTGAATTCTTAGGCATGACTGTTGGTGTAAACGTTCCAAACATGCCACCTCAAGAGAAGAAACAAGCTTACTTATGTGACATTCTATACGGCACAAACAACGAATTTGGTTTTGATTACCTACGTGACAATATGGCTTTTCGTGCGGAAGATCGTGTTCAACGTGAGCGTTATTTTGCGGTAGTCGATGAAGTGGATTCAATCTTAATCGATGAAGCTCGTACTCCTCTAATTATTTCTGGTCCTGCTGAAGATAGTTCTGAACTGTATATCCGTATCAACACTCTTATCCCTCAACTTGTTAAGCAAGACGAAGAAGACAGTGAAGAATACCGTGGTGAAGGTCACTACACACTAGATGAAAAAGGCAAACAAACGCACTTAACCGAAAATGGTCAAGAGTTTGTTGAGCAACTGCTTAAAGATGCTGGCTTAATGGAAGAAGATGATACGTTGTATTCTCCTGCAAATATTAGCCTGCTTCATCATATTAATGCTGCTTTACGTGCGCATGTGTTATTTGAAAAAGACGTCGATTACATTGTAAAAGATGATGAAGTGATCATTGTTGATGAGCATACAGGTCGTACAATGCCTGGTCGTCGTTGGTCTGAAGGTTTACACCAAGCTGTTGAAGCAAAAGAAGGTGTTAAGATTCAGAATGAAAACCAAACATTGGCTTCTATTACATTCCAAAACTTCTTCCGTTTATATGAAAAACTGTCAGGTATGACAGGTACAGCGGATACAGAAGCATTTGAATTCCAATCAATCTATGGTTTAGATACGGTTGTTATTCCAACTAACCGCCCAATGGCTCGTAATGACATGGGTGATTTAGTTTATATGACAGAAGCAGAAAAATTTGCGGCTATCATTGAAGACATTAAGGGCTGTTCTGAGCGTGGCCAACCGGTTCTTGTTGGTACGGTTTCGATTGAAAAATCAGAATTGCTTTCAAATGCACTGAAAAAAGCAAAAATTAAACATAATGTACTTAATGCGAAATTCCACGAACAAGAGGCCGATATCGTTGCAAATGCAGGTACAGCAAGCGCTGTAACTATCGCAACTAACATGGCTGGTCGTGGTACAGATATCGTGTTAGGTGGTAGTTGGCAGGCAGATGTAGCTAAACTATCAGATCCAACAGAAGAGCAAATCCAAGCGGTAAAAGCGAAATGGAAAGAAGCACATGATGCTGTTCTTGCTTCTGGTGGTTTGCATATTATCGGTACTGAGCGCCATGAATCTCGCCGTATTGATAACCAATTACGTGGTCGTGCTGGTCGTCAAGGTGATGCTGGTTCTTCTCGTTTCTACTTATCAATGGAAGATGCACTAATGCGTATCTTTGCTTCGGATCGTGTATCAGGCATGATGAAGAAGTTAGGTATGGAAGAAGGTGAAGCAATCGAACACCCATGGGTAACTAAAGCGATTGAAAATGCACAACGTAAAGTTGAAGGTCGTAACTTTGATATCCGTAAGCAACTGCTTGAATACGATGATGTAGCAAATGATCAGCGTAAAGTAGTTTATGAACTGCGTGATGAGTTAATGAACGTTGATGATATCAGTGAAATGATCGGTTATAACCGTCAAGAAGTTCTTGAAGGTCTATTTGGTCAATACATTCCACCTCAATCTTTAGAAGAAATGTGGGATGTCGAAGGACTAACGACTCGTCTACGTGCTGATTTCGATTTGGATCTTCCGCTTCAAGAGTGGCTAGATAACGATGATAAACTTCATGAAGATAATCTACGTGAAAAAATCATCGAAGCGGCTGTTCAAGTTTACAAAGAAAAAGAAGAGTCTGTTGGCGAATCAGTTCTACGTAACTTTGAAAAAGCGGTTATGTTGCAAACGCTTGATGGTCTATGGAAAGAGCACTTAGCTGCAATGGATCACCTACGTCAAGGTATTCACTTACGTGGTTATGCTCAGAAAAACCCGAAACAAGAGTACAAGCGTGAGTCGTTTGAATTGTTTGAAGGTTTACTTGATACGTTAAAATTTGATGTTGTTTCGATCTTAAGTAAAGTTCGAGTTCAACAGCAAGAAGATGTAGAGCGTATGGAAGAGCAACGTCGTTTACAAGCTGAAGAAGCCGCTCGACGTCAACAGCTACAACATCAAAATGCTGAAAATCAGCTAGATGATGGCGAAGGTGCAGAAGAGGCTCATTCTCCAATGGTTCGTGAAGAACGTAAAGTGGGTCGTAATGAACCTTGCCCATGTGGTTCAGGTAAGAAATACAAACAATGTCACGGTAAGATCTAGTTGATACTTATTGTTCTTCATTGAAAAATAAAAGCCGCTATCATTTAGCGGCTTTTTTATAAGCGTGATATGGATATAGAAAAGGTTATACATGAAACGATTACATATAGTTGCTGCAATCATTTTAAATGCAGAAAAGAACCAAGTCTTTATTACTAAACGTCCAGATAAGGCACATAAAGGAGGCTTTTGGGAGTTTCCTGGAGGTAAAGTTGAAGCAGGAGAAAGTGCAAAACAAGCTCTGATAAGAGAGTTGAATGAAGAGGTTGGCATTAACTCAACGGAGCTCGATATATTTGAATCTTTATCTCATGACTATCCGGATAAATCGCTTTATTTTGATTTTTTTACGGTAACTCAGTTTGAAAACCAACCTTATGGTAAAGAAGGCCAAGAAGGTTTATGGGTATCTATTTCCTCGCTTAAAGAGTATGAGTTTCCTGAAGCGAATGTGCCTGTATTAAATAAAGTCGTAGAGCAATTTAGTTCGTAATTCAGTGACTATCATATAATAGGCATAAAAAAAGCGATCATGATGATCGCTTTTTTATTTGGAATTGGTATTAGTATTGATCTTCAGACCAACCATCAGAGTCTGACATATCGGGAGCTCCCGGAATCGATTTTTCTTCATCGGCCCATTCACCAAAATCAATCATTTGGCATTTTTTACTGCAAAATGGACGAAATGGGCTTTCAGCATTCCAAACAACAGCAGACTGACATGTTGGACATTTAACGATAGTTGGTTGCTCTGTAGTTGGTTTTGTCATAGTTTCCTCAGCAGACAGCAAGCGTGAACTCGATATCTTTTTCGCAATTCTTATTTGTTTCAAAAGACATAAAGCGTAACGCAAAACGACTTTTATGCCCAGAGATCATTGGATAAACACCTTGATCAATTGGTATTTCAAGACGAAGCAAGTTGGCATTTTCCATTTCACTCTGCATGAATCCATTACGAGCGATTTGAGGCTCAAAGCGTGCTGTTTCTCTAGTAAGTCTTAACCATAAAGATAAGGCATCAGAAAGAGAAAGCAGTTGTGCCATCCAATTATGCGTATTACGGCAGCGCACTTCTAATGGTAAATGTAGCCAATGATGTAGAGCTGGTAAGTCAAAACAGCAATCTCCACCAGGAATAAAGAAACGTTGTTTTAATGCAGAAAGGAAGCGATCCTCTTTTAAAGAGTGACCTGGGCGAGTGGTTTGCATTAGGTTTTGATGTACCTGACTGATCTGTTCAAGTACAGAAAGTAGTGCTGATTGATCAACGCCTTCAATGTCCATCCAAGCTCGATATTGTAAGCGAAGCTTTTCTAGATCTTTACCTAGCTCTGCTTTTACTTGTACCTGTTCTAAGATATCAAGCATATTAAATAAAGAACTGAAAAAAACTTGGTATTCAAATGGTTGTGTTAAATCAGCGGAATGCCCTAATTTACGAAATAGCGATTCTATTCGTAAATAAATTCGAGTCCTTTCATTTAAAGGGTGTTCAAATTTTTGCATACCCAATCCATTCATAGTCGTTATTCATTCTCTTTATTTATAGATGCCAGAGACAATAGCAGATATTTCTCATGTAGCAGAGATATTTTCATATCTAAGTCGTTATTTTGTTGATCGTTATTAATTATATCATCCGCAGCCGCTAAACGTTCTTCTCTTGATGCTTGTGAAGCAAGAATAGCTTTAACTTGTTGATGATTTACTTTATCACGATTTACAGTACGATTAATTTGAGTTTGCTCCAAAACATCAACAACAAGCACACGATTTGCTAAATATTGTAACTTATTCTCAACTAAAAGAGGCACTACAAGCAATGTGTACTCTGAAGTGGATAAAGCTATTTGACGTTGCATCTCTGAACGGATCAATGGATGTAATAAATCATTGAGCCACTGTTTTTCACTAGGTTCAGAAAAAATACACTCACGCAACTTCGCTCTATTTAAATGACCATCGTTCAATAAAATCTGTGGTCCAAAATGTTGCTCTATTTGAGCCAATCCTTCGGTACCTGGATTAACAACTTCACGAGCAATAATATCAGCATCAACAATATTGATGTTATAGAGCGCTTGAAAGCGATCGGCAACGGTGGTCTTTCCACTACCAATCCCACCAGTAATTGCTACGACATAACTCATAGTGGCAAACCTAGAATGTGATTAAAATACCATTGGCTAATGTTTTGTCCCCATAATAAGCAAACCCAGCCAGCAATGGCTAAATAAGGACCAAAAGGAATTGCTTTATCAAACCCTTTCTTTTGAGCGGTTAGCATGATGACACCAATGATTGCTCCGACAACAGAAGACAATAGAATGAGCAATGGTAGCTGCTGCCAACCAAGCCATGCTCCAAGAGCTGCGAGTAATTTGAAATCACCATAACCCATGCCTTCTTTGCCAGTAAGCAACTTAAAGCCCCAGTAAATAGACCATAAGATTAAATAGCCTGCCATTGCACCAACAACAGAATCAACTAAGCTTACTGAACTCCAGCCCACTAGAGCTAAGTATAGACCACTCCATAGTAGAGGTAGGGTGATTTGATCTGGCAGTAACATGGTATCAATATCAATAAAGGTTAATGCGATCAAAACTAGAGTAAATAGAACGGCAGCAACAGCAAAATATGAGAAGGGTAATAAGTACGAAACGGCAAAACACATTGCGCCTGATAGTAGTTCAATTGCAGGATATCGAAAACTGATAGGGTTACTGCATTGACGACACTTTCCTTTTAACAAAAGCCAACTAATGACAGGAATGTTGTCATAGAATTTAATTTGAGTTTGACACTTTGGACAGCGAGAACGAGGAACACTTAAATTAAAGGTTTCTTCTTTTTCTTCATTGGTTTTTTCTGGGGCGAGATCTGGAAAGCAATCAATGCAGTCTTTTTTCCATTCCTTTTCCATCATGATGGGTAAACGATAAATTACGACATTTAAAAAACTACCAACAAGCAAACCAAATAGGGTGGCAAATAGAGGGAAAAGCCAAGGGTAATAATCAAAAACAGCCATGTAAAAGCGTCCAATATCAGTAATTAACGTATTTAGCTGATGGTATCAGAATTCATTAAAATGAAGTAGTTAAGAGTATAAACTTAACGCACTTATTACACGTTTTAGCCAATAACACTCATAAGGTTAAAGATTGGAAGATACATAGACACCACTAAACCACCAATCATGGTACCAAGAAAAACGATAATAAACGGCTCTAGAATTTTACCTAAGTTATCTACGGTATTATCAACATCTTCCTCATAAACATGAGCAATTTTATTTAGCATGTCATCTAGCTTTCCTGATTCTTCTCCAATCATAACCATTTGCAGTACCATTTCAGGAAAGGCTTCGGTATGTCGCATGGCAATATAAAGCGGCATACCAGCAGCGGTGTGCTGTTGTACAGATAAGATGGCTTCTTGATAGTAAAGATTACCGGCGGTTTTACTGGTGGTTTGTAAGCTGTGCAAAATCGGTAAACCAGAGCTAAAACTGGTTGCTAAGGTGCGGGAAAATTTAGCAATGGCCGCTTTAGACAGTACGGTACCAATGATGGGTACTTGCAAGCTATGGCGACTCACTTTCATTCTAAAAAAGTAGGATTTCTTCTTTAATGCACTGAGCATTAGGATAGTGAGCATAATAAGTAAAAGAATATGTAGACCATACTTTTGTAAGTTATGAGAGATATTAATCACTTGTTGGGTAAACCAAGGTAATTCAGCGCCAAAGCCTTTAAAAATATTCTCAAATTCTGGGATAACAAAAGTAAGCATTAAAATAGTTACGGTTATCGCAACTAAAAAAACCATGCTTGGATAGATCATGGCTTTAATTACTTTGGAACGCAAAGCATCACTTTTTTCTCTGTATTCTGCCAAGCGAGCGAAAGCTTGAGCTAAGCTGCCAGTCTCTTCACCAGTAGCTATAAGGTCGATATAAAAAGAATCAAAATGGGAACAGCTACTAGAAAGCGCTTTAGATAATTGAGTACCAGCTTCGATGGATAAGCACACTTGATGCAAGATGGATTTCATTTCCGCTTTGGTGTTGTTTTCTGCGATGAGTTGCAGTGATTGAACAACCGGAACACCAGAGGCAAGCATGGTAGAAAGTTGTCGAGTAAAAAGCGTGATGTCTTTGCGCTTAACGGCGTGCTTCATTTTTTCAAAGCTAGAAATACTACGCTTTTTAATTTTTTTAATTTGGATGTTCTGCTCAGTTAATTTTGTTCTGACTTCTACATCACTTAATGCGAGCTGTTTTCCAGATACCTTTTTTCCTGAACTGTTAATGCCACGCCATTGAAAGCTTTTTAGTACGACTGCTTTGGATTTCTTTTTTGTTTTAGGCATTTGACTTATCTACTTATCTTTAAAAATAGAGCACACGATTTAGCTCTTGTAAGCTGGTGGTGCCATCTTCTAATCGTTTAATTCCTGAGGTTTTTAGGTTATCCATACCTTGTTGAATGGCGATTTGTTCTATTTGTCTAACGGTTGCACCTTTTAAAATGGCAACAGACAGTTCTCGGGTGAACGGCATCACTTCATAAATACCAATACGCCCTGAGTAACCATGAGTGCATTCATTACACCCTTCTGTATTGGCTTGATAAATAATGGCTGAAGGTGCAATGTTATATTCTTCTCGTAACTCATCACTTAAATGATCTTCTTGTTTGCATAAATTACAGAGACGACGAGCCAACCGTTGGGCAATGATCAAACTAAGAGAGGAAGCTAAGTTGAAGTTTTCAATTCCCATGTTGCCTAGTCGAACGACGGTTTCTGCTGCGGAATTTGTATGTAGAGTCGAAAGAACTAAGTGCCCAGTTTGAGCAGCCTTGACCGCAATCTCTGCAGTTTCGAGATCTCGTATTTCACCTACCATTACGATATCTGGATCTTGACGTAAAAAAGATCGTAAAGCGTGAGCGAAAGTAAGGCCGATTTTTGGATTAACTTGAACTTGGTTGATCCCATTCAAGTTGATCTCAACTGGATCTTCCGCTGTTGAAATGTTTTGTTCTGTAGTGTTGAGAATATTAAGACCAGAATAAAGAGAGACGGTTTTCCCACTGCCTGTAGGACCAGTCATTAATATCATGCCCTGAGGGCGTTTTAAGGCTTCTAAATATAGGGCTTTTTGTTGATCGCTGTAGCCTAGTTTATCAATATTTAAATTAGCCGCGCTGCTGTCTAGTAAACGCAGAACAATTTTTTCACCCCATAAGGTTGGCAGTGAAGAAACACGCATATCAATCGAAGTGGTACTGTTTAATTTGAGCTTAATACGCCCATCTTGTGGTAGACGACGTTCTGCAATGTCTAATTTTGCCATGATTTTTAGGCGAGCAGATAAACGACGGCTTAAGTGAGCGGATGGACGGCTGTTTTCCACTAAGATCCCATCGCAGCGAAAACGCACACGATAATTATCTTCATAGGGTTCAAAATGAATATCCGATACTCCTTTACGCACCGCTTCTAATAAAATTTGGTTAATAAAGCGAGTGACGGGCGCATCGTCTTGGCTGAGATCTTCTGTGGCACTTATCTCATCAAGTGAAACATCAACCAGTGAGGCTAATTCATCTTGGGTTATCTCTTTATGTTGATTGTCATTTACAGACAATCCCGCTCCGTAGACGCGTCGAATAGCTGCTTGGATTTGTCCTTGATCCGCAAGCAGTAATTCAATTTGTTTTCCGCTAGTAAAACGAAAATCGTCTTCTATTTGAGCAATACTTGGATCAGCGACAGCAAGACGAATCGTGCAACTATCGTGATTAACTGGAAGGGCTTGATAACGGGTAATGAGATCGCGCAGTCCCAGCTTTTGACAAGTGGCGGCATAATCAAATTGAGTCACGTTGATCACCTCAAGTCCAAAGATTTGAGCAAGATGACTTACGAGTTCATCATGAGTAAAGATCCCCTGAGCTAAAAGAGCAGAAGGCACGGTGTGCGTTTCTGCTTGAACTAATTCTATGATACTGCTTTCTTGCGTCGCACTGATTAATTCAGCTTGACGCAAGATAGAGGCGAGGTTGGTGTGCATTTATTATTTACAATTTTTTGGTAATAGATCGTCAGTTACAGGGGTTGTTGCTGAACCATCACAAGCCCAAGAACCATCAGTACCAGTTCTTGCTAGTTGAAATTTTTTACCGGTGATTAAAGTGCTTACTCCTGAAGAATCAAAAGTAAAAGTTATAGTTCCTGAACCTGTTGAGGCTGCAGCAAATTCAATTGATCCTCCAGGTATAGAATTAGGGACTCCTAAATCAACTTCTGTTTGATTAGTAGATGAACCATCGGGAAATGTTCCATTTTCAACAGCATAAGCTTCAACATTAGTTTTAACACCTGTTAAGGTAGCTAGTGCAGAAGCAACTTCAGCTTTCGCTACATATTTTTGATATTGTGGCATCGCAATTGCTGACAACACACCAATTACGGCAACTACAATCATTAATTCAATTAGGGTAAAACCTTTCTGTCCTTGACGCTTTTTCATATTTCTCTCCAAGATGAATCGGGGTGATTCATGTTTTATTTGATGCGTAAAATAATAAAACGAATAGAGATATATGGTAGGAAGAAAAGAGAGGCTTTCGAGTGAGTAATAAATTTATGCTGTGATAAATGTAAACAGCAAAATCAAATACGATTCACTTCAAGAAGTCATAAATTAAACCTTGTTGTCGATCGCAAGTCTTAATTTAGATACGGCTGTTTAACTTGTTAAGTGAGCTGTTGATTATGTGAATAGTATCAAAGATATAAGAGAGTATTTGTGCCGTAAAAAATAAAAAGCCAGCAAATTTACTGGCTTTTTGTTTATCGATAATTTTACGATTTATTTAAAACGCATCGATAAATCCATGGCTTTAAGGTGCTTGGTTAATGCGCCAACAGAGATGTAATCAACGCCTGTTTCTGCATATTCAGCAATCGTATCTAAAGTCACGTTACCTGAGTTTTCTAGTGCAGCACGACCAGCGTTAATTTTTACTGCTTCACGCATCATGTCTGTGGTGAAGTTATCTAGCATAATAATGTCAGCACCAGCATCAATCGCTTGCTGTAGCTCTTCTAGACTTTCAGTTTCAACTTCTACTGGTTTACCTGGGTTAAGCTCTTTTGCTGTTGTGATGGCTTTTTCAATTCCGCCACACGCAATGATATGGTTTTCTTTAATTAGGTAAGCATCGAACACGCCAATACGATGATTAAAACCACCGCCACATGCTACGGCATATTTTAATGCACTGCGCAAACCTGGAATGGTTTTACGAGTATCAAGTAGACGACAGTTAGTGTGTGCAATTTTTTCAGCGTAGGTTGCAGTTACTGTTGAGCAACCAGATAGCGTTTGAATAAAGTTCATTGCATTTCGTTCACCAGTTAATAGTGTGCGAGCAGGTCCCGTTAAGGTACAAAGCGTTTGGTTTGGTTCAACTTTATCGCCATCTTTAACATGCCATTCAATGCTTACTGTGCCGCCCAGTTGTTTAAACACTTCATCAGCCCACATTTGGCCACAGAAAACACCATGCTCACGAGTAATAATCGTTGCAACAGATTGAGTATCTTCAGCAATTAGGCTAGCTGTGATGTCTGTACTTACATCTAATGTACCGCCTAAATCTTCACGTAGGGTATCTGCAACGGCACGAGTAATTTCAGTAGGAAGTTGCTGTTGTAAATATTCAAGACGAGATGCGCTGTCGTGAGTTTTGATCATGATGAAGTCCATTGAATTATTTGAAATACGTTTATGGCAATAATAATACTCGCGCTAGAGTAGAATTTCATCATAAGATACTCAAAGTTACTTCAATTTACGCAGGAATGAACATGAAATTTACTTTATCAGCAGATCACTGGCTAAACGAAGCAAAACATGTTGCCTCTCCTTTTTATGACGAACGCTCTGATGAAGATGATATTTCATTGCTCGTTGTACACAATATTAGCTTACCACCGGGGCAGTTTGGTGGGCCTTATATCGAGCAATTATTTACCGGTAAGCTTGATCCAAATGAACATCCTTTCTTTAAAGTCATTCATCAATTTAAAGTATCAGCACATTGCCTAATTCGCCGCGATGGAAGTGTTATTCAGTTTGTCCCTTTTAATGCAAGAGCTTGGCATGCAGGTGTTTCTTCGTTCGCAGGACGTGAACGATGTAACGATTATAGTATTGGAATTGAGTTAGAAGGGACGGATTTTACGGCCTATACTCAAAAACAATATGAAGCTTTAGCGGTTGTAACAAACGTGCTACAAGCCGCTTACCCCCAAATAGTTAATGAACGAATTACGGGGCATCAATATATTGCACCATTGCGAAAGACAGATCCCGGCCTTTCATTTGACTGGAAAAAATACCATAAGTTAAGGAAATAAAAGGATTTACTTTAAAGTAGAGAATTTTGTTTTTCTTACTTATGACACGCTTTATTAGCTGAAATCTCCAAATTGGTCTTACCAATTATTATTAGCGCGTACAGTGAATGTTAACTAAATGTATGCGCTAATCCCTTTCTATGATTCAAATCAATTTTTATCTAGACAGTATCCCTTTTTTCATGATAACTTTTGCATCGAATAAAATTGGTAATACCAATTATTAAAGTGACGAATGACTCACGGAAATGTGGGAAGTAATCAACTTAAATTAGGTTGAGCTACGATGACATATCAAAGGATACGCCAGCCAAAATTGTCCGATGTAATCGAACAAGAGTTAGAAAGGCTGATATTAGAAGGAATCCTTTCTCCTGGTCAGAAGTTACCGGCAGAAAGAGAGTTAGCAAAACAGTTTGATGTTTCTCGGCCGTCAGTTCGAGAGGCGATACAACGTTTAGAAGCGAAGCATTTATTGACTCGGCGTCAAGGGGGCGGAACCTTTGTAAATAAAGGGTTATGGCAAAGTTTTTCTGAGCCTTTGTTGGATTTATTAGCCACTCACCCTGAAACGCAATTTGATTTACTTGAGTCACGCCACGCATTAGAAGGTATTTCAGCCTACTATGCCGCTTTACGTGGTAACGAAGAAGATTTTAAACGGATCAAAGAGTCACATCGTTTGATCCAACAAGCACAAAAAAATGGTGATCTTGAAGCGGAAGCTTCTGCGGTTATGCACTATCTTATAACAGTAACCGAATCAGCACATAATGTGGTGCTGCTCCATATGGTTCGTAGTCTGGAACCTTTGCTTGAACAAAACGTATTACAAAATTTTACCTTATTAAATCGTCGAGAATCGGTGGTGGAGAAGGTAAGAGAGCACAGAGCTGAAATTGTAGAAGCCATCGTGTCAGGTAAGCCTGAAGAAGCACGTTTAGCCTCACACTCTCATCTCGCTTATATTGAAGAAACGTTGCTGGAATTGACCAAAGAGGAATCACGACGTGAATGTTCACTTCGTCGAATTCAGCAAAATAACGATATGAATTAAGTAAAAGAATATCGTTGATACCCTATTTGAACCAACAAATAAAAGGATAGCTCGCATGTCTGACATGAAGCATGACGTTGATGCACTAGAAACTCAGGATTGGTTAGAAGCTCTTGAGTCTGTTGTACGTGAAGAAGGTGTTGAACGCGCCCAGTATCTATTAGAGCAAGTTCTTGATAAAGCTCGTTTAGATGGCGTTGATATGCCAACAGGTATTAATACCAACTACATCAATACCATCCCTGCGGCACAAGAGCCTGCTTACCCAGGTGATGTTACTCTTGAACGTCGTATCCGTTCAATTATTCGTTGGAACGCAATCATGATCGTTCTACGTGCTTCGAAGAAAGATTTGGATCTAGGTGGCCACATGGCTTCTTACCAATCTGCAGCTGCATTCTACGAAGTATGTTTCAACCATTTCTTCCGTGCTCCTAATGAGACAGATGGCGGTGATTTAGTTTACTACCAAGGTCATATCTCTCCAGGTATCTACTCTCGTGCATTCGTTGAAGGCCGTCTAACTGAAGAGCAGCTAGATAACTTCCGTCAAGAAGTTGATGGCAAAGGTATTCCTTCATACCCGCACCCTAAACTAATGCCTGAATTCTGGCAGTTCCCTACAGTATCTATGGGTCTTGGTCCAATTTCTGCTATCTACCAAGCACGTTTCCTTAAGTACCTTGAAGGTCGTGGTCTTAAAGATACTTCAGCTCAACGTGTATACGCTTTCCTAGGCGACGGTGAGATGGATGAGCCAGAATCACGCGGTGCGATTTCTTTCGCTGCACGTGAAAAACTAGATAACCTATGTTTCCTAATCAACTGTAACCTACAGCGTCTAGATGGCCCTGTTATGGGTAACGGTAAGATCATTCAAGAACTTGAAGGTCTATTCAAAGGTGCTGGTTGGAACGTTGTTAAGGTTATCTGGGGCAACAACTGGGATGCGCTATTAGCTAAAGATACAACAGGTAAGCTTCTTCAGCTTATGAATGAAACTATCGATGGCGACTACCAAACATTTAAATCTAAAGATGGCGCATACGTACGTGAGCACTTCTTTGGTAAGTACCCTGAAACAGCTGCACTAGTTGCAGATATGACTGATGATCAAATCTTCGAATTGAAGCGTGGTGGTCACGATTCTTCTAAACTGTTTGCTGCATTTAACAATGCAAAAGAAACAGGTGGTAAACCAACAGTAATCCTAGCTAAAACAGTTAAAGGTTACGGCATGGGTGATGCTGCAGAAGGCAAAAACATCGCACACGGTGTTAAGAAAATGGACATGACTCACGTACAATACCTACGTGATCGTCTAGGTTTACAAGACATTCTTTCTGACGAGAAAGTAGCTGAACTACCTTACTTGAAACTGGAAGAAGGTTCTGCTGAATACGAATACCTACACGCTCGTCGTAAAGCGCTACAAGGTTACACGCCTCAGCGTCTACCTAAATTCACTCAAGAATTCAAAGTTCCTGAGCTTGAAGAATTTGCTCCTCTACTAGGTGAGCAAAAGCGTGACATCTCTACAACGATGGCTTACGTTCGTACGTTAAACATCCTACTTAAAAATAAGAACATCGGTAAAAACATTGTTCCTATTATCTGTGATGAAGCTCGTACATTCGGTATGGAAGGTCTGTTCCGTCAGATTGGTATCTATAACCCACATGGTCAAGAATATACTCCTGAAGATAAAGGCATTGTTTCTTACTACAAAGAAGCTACTTCAGGCCAAGTTCTTCAAGAAGGTATCAACGAATTAGGTTCAATGGCATCTTGGGTTGCTGCTGCGACTTCTTACAGCACCAACGATCTACCAATGATCCCATTCTACATCTACTACTCAATGTTCGGTTTCCAACGTATTGGTGACATGGCATGGTTAGCAGGTGACCAACAAGCTCGTGGTTTCCTATTAGGTGCAACGGCTGGTCGTACAACGCTAAATGGTGAAGGTCTACAACACGAAGACGGTCATTCACACATCATGGCAAACACAGTTCCTAACTGTATCTCTTACGACCCAACGTTTGCTTACGAGCTAGCGGTAATCATGCAAGACGGTATCCGTCGTATGTATGGTGAGAACCAAGAGAACATTTACTACTACCTAACAGTAATGAATGAAAACTACGCAATGCCAGCAATGCCAGAAGGTGCTGAAGAAGGCATCCGTAAAGGTATCTACAAGCTTGAATCTCACGCTGGTGCTAAAGGTAAAGTTCAATTAATGAGCTCTGGTACTATCATGAATGAAGTGCGTAAAGCAGCACAAATTCTAAGTGAAGAGTACGGCGTAGCATCTGATATCTTCTCTGTAACGTCTTTCAACGAGCTAACTCGTGATGGTCAAGATGCAGAGCGTTACAATATGCTACACCCAGAAGCAGAAGCGAAAGTACCGTACATCACAACCGTTCTTGGTAACGAACCAGCAATCGCTGCGACTGATTACATGAAGAACTACGCTGAACAAGTACGTGCATACATGCCAACTGAATCTTACAAAGTACTTGGTACTGATGGTTTTGGTCGTTCAGACAGCCGTGAGAACCTACGTCGTCACTTCGAAGTTAACGCAGGCTACGTAGTTGTTGCTGCTCTAACTGAATTAGTGAAACGTGGTGATATTGAGAAATCTGTTGTTACAGAAGCAATTGCTAAATTCAATATCGATACAGAAAAAACTAACCCGCAATACGCATAAGACTTCCATTAATTAAGGAAACAAACAATGACAATCGAAATTAATGTACCTGACATCGGTGCAGATGAGGTTGAAGTAACTGAGATTCTAGTTAAGGTCGGTGACCGAGTTGAAGAAGAGCAGTCACTGATCACTGTTGAAGGCGATAAAGCTTCTATGGAAGTTCCTGCGTCTCAAGCGGGTATCGTTAAAGAGATCAAAATTGCTGAAGGTGATTCAGTAACAACTGGTTCTCTTATTATGATCTTTGAAGCAGAGGGTGCTGCAGAAGCACCTGCTGCTCCAGCAGTTGAAGCGGCACCAGTTGCTGCTCTTGCTGCAGCATCAGTTGCAGAGCTTAAAGAAGTTCACGTTCCTGATATCGGTGGTGATGAAGTTGAAGTAACTGAAATCATGGTTGCAGTTGGCGATACAGTAGAAGAAGAGCAATCTCTTTTAACTGTTGAAGGCGACAAAGCATCTATGGAAGTTCCAGCTCCATTTGCAGGCACGGTAAAAGAAATCAAAATTGCTTCTGGTGATTCAGTATCAACTGGTTCTCTAGTGATGATCTTTGAAGTTGCAGGTTCAGCACCAGCTGCACCAGCAGTTGAAGCGGCAGCGCCAGTTGCAGCAGCTCCTGCGGCATCTGCAGAGAAAGAAGTGAACGTTCCAGATATCGGCGGTGATGAAGTAGAAGTAACTGAAATCATGGTTGCAGTTGGTGATACAGTAGAAGAAGAGCAATCTTTAATTACTGTTGAAGGCGACAAAGCATCAATGGAAGTTCCTGCACCATTTGCTGGTACAGTAAAAGAAATTAAGATTGCTGCAGGCGATAAAGTATCGACTGGCTCTTTAATCATGACATTTGTTGTTGAAGGTGCGGCACCAGCGGCTCCTCAAGCGGCGGCAGCTCCAGTTGCACAAGCAGCTCCTGCAGCGGCACCAGTTGCAGCAGCTTCTGCTCCTGCATCAACAGGTGAATTTGAAGCGAACAACGATTACGCCCATGCGTCTCCAGTCGTACGTCGTCTTGCTCGTGAATTTGGTGTAAACCTAGCGAAAGTTAAAGGTACTGGCCGTAAGAACCGTATCCTTAAAGAAGACGTTCAAGGTTTCGTGAAAGATGCACTTAAACGTCTTGAATCTGGTGCAGCTGCATCAGGTAAAGGTGGTGACGGTTCAGCTCTTGGTTTACTTCCTTGGCCAAAAGTTGATTTCAGCAAGTTTGGTGAAACAGAAGTTCAGAAACTTTCTAAGATCAAGAAGATTTCTGGTGCAAACCTACACCGTAACTGGGTAATGATCCCTCACGTTACACAGTGGGATAACGCTGACATCACTGAGCTAGAAGCATTCCGTAAAGAGCAAAATGCAATCGAAGCTAAAAATGATACAGGCATGAAGATCACGCCACTTGTATTCATTATGAAAGCGGTTGCTAAAGCACTTGAAGCGTTCCCAGCGTTTAACTCTTCTCTATCTGAAGATGGCGAAAGCATCATTCTTAAGAAGTACGTAAACGTAGGTATCGCAGTTGATACGCCAAATGGCCTAGTTGTTCCTGTATTTAAAGACGTGAACAAAAAAGGCATTTACGAGCTATCTGAAGAGCTAATGGCTGTTTCTAAGAAAGCACGTGCTGGTAAACTAACAGCTTCTGATATGCAAGGCGGTTGTTTCACAATCTCAAGCCTTGGTGGTATTGGTGGTACTGCATTTACACCAATCGTAAATGCACCAGAAGTTGGTATCCTAGGTGTTTCTAAGTCTGAGATTAAACCTGTATGGAATGGCAAAGAGTTCGCTCCGCGTCTACAACTTCCACTGTCTCTGTCTTATGACCACCGTGTTATCGATGGCGCAGAAGGTGCTCGTTTCATTACTTTCTTAAACAGTGCATTATCAGACATTCGTCGTTTAGTACTGTAATTAGCGGTTATTGAAACAAACAATAAGGTGGCTAATAGGTCACCTTATTGCTTAATAAGCTTAAGGATTTATTCCTTACATTATATTTTTTAAAGCAATTTGCAGTTTTTTTTAATGTTCCAATAGGAGCATGCTGAATGTGAATTGTTGTCTAGCTCACAGGCTAACCCCAACTTGCTTTCACACTGTTAACATATATGTAAAATGAATGCGGTTTGAAAACAATAATAGAACATCTGTCAGCCTGTTAGGGAAATGACTATAACGAGGTCAAAATGAGCAAACAAGTTAAAGCCCAAGTAGTTGTACTTGGTTCAGGTCCTGCTGGTTACTCTGCTGCTTTCCGTTGCGCAGATTTAGGTCTAGAAACTGTATTAATCGAGCGTTACAGCACTCTTGGTGGTGTATGTCTAAACGTGGGTTGTATTCCATCGAAAGCTCTTCTTCACGTATCTAAAGTAATCGAAGAAGCAAAAGCAATGGCTGAACACGGTGTTGTTTTTGGTGAACCACAAACTGATATTAACAAGATCCGTATCTGGAAAGATAAAGTTGTAACTCAACTGACTGGCGGTCTTGGTGGTATGGCTAAGATGCGTAATGTTACTGTAGTTAATGGCTACGGTAAATTTACAGGCCCTAACACAATCGAAGTTGAAGGCGAAGAAAACACAACAGTTACTTTTGATAACGCTATCATTGCAGCGGGTTCTCGTCCGATTAAACTTCCGTTCATCCCGCATGAAGACCCACGTATTTGGGATTCAACTGATGCGCTAGAACTAAAAGAAGTGCCAGAAAAATTATTGATCATGGGCGGTGGCATCATCGGTCTTGAAATGGGTACGGTTTACCACTCTCTAGGTTCTAAAGTTGAAGTGGTTGAGATGTTTGATCAAGTTATCCCAGCTGCGGATAAAGACATCGTTAAAGTGTACACAAAACGCATTAAAGACAAATTCAAGTTAATGCTTGAGACAAAAGTAACAGCAGTTGAAGCAAAAGAAGACGGTATCTACGTTTCAATGGAAGGCAAAAAAGCACCAGCAGAAGCTGAGCGTTACGATGCGGTTCTTGTTGCTATCGGTCGTGTACCAAACGGTAAACTTATCGATGCTGAAAAAGCAGGTATCGAAGTTGATGAGCGTGGTTTCATCAATGTTGATAAGCAAATGCGTACTAACGTTGCTCACATTCATGCAATCGGTGATGTTGTTGGCCAACCAATGCTTGCTCACAAAGGTGTGCATGAAGGTCACGTAGCTGCAGAAGTTATTTCTGGTAAGAAGCACTACTTCGATCCTAAAGTAATTCCTTCAATTGCTTACACTGAGCCAGAAGTTGCTTGGGTTGGTAAAACAGAGAAAGAAGCAAAAGAAGAAGGTCTAAACTTTGAAGTTGCTACTTTCCCATGGGCTGCATCAGGTCGTGCAATCGCATCTGATTGTGCTGATGGTATGACTAAGCTTATCTTTGATAAAGAAACTCACCGTGTAATTGGTGGCGCTATCGTTGGTACTAACGGTGGTGAACTTCTTGGTGAAATCGGCCTTGCAATCGAAATGGGTTGTGACGCAGAAGATATCGCTCTTACTATCCACGCTCACCCAACTCTACATGAGTCTGTGGGTCTAGCTGCTGAAGTATTTGAAGGTTCAATCACTGACCTTCCAAACAAAAAAGCAGTTAAAAAGAAAAAATAATTCTGACGCATTTGTTAAGACATAAAAAAACCGCTGAGAAATCAGCGGTTTTTTATTATTATCATTTCCTGAATCCTGAATCCTGAATCCTGAAACTATTTATAAATACACAACATATTTAAGAAGCAATTTGCCGTTTCTTCCATTTCTTCAGATGAACTATTACGGTTAGCCTGAATGAAAACAGAGTAACAAATACCATGAAGCATTTTTGTTAGGTTTTCAGGGGTATGGTCGTTACATACTTCGTTACGTTCAATACCTTCTTCAAACATAGTTTTGATAACTTGATTTGTATTTGAGTGAGTACTTAAGAAAAGGGGCCATACTTCATCACGAGTAGAGGTACTCCATTCAAACCATACTTTGATCCACTTATTACCAGTTTGAACGCTGTCAATGATATTCAGAAGAAGAGTATTAAGGTTAGAACGAACATCAAGATCAAGAGAAATTGAGTTATTGATGAATTGGTGAAATTCGTTTTCGACTTTATTTAATACATCATCAACAAGATCTTCTCTTGTTGGGAAGTAATTAAACACGGTAGCGACAGAGACCTGAGCGATTTCTGCAATATCAGCATGACCATCGCGACCAATGCCACGTTGTGAAAACACTTCAATTGCGATATCAAGTAATTGTTCTTTGCGCTTTTCTGGAGATAGCCTTGTTCTAGGCCTTTTTTGGATTGTATCCATTATATTTATATCCTTGCCAACAAATTATTATTTTATATAGGGTTTTATTATTATTATTCTCAATAACTTTACATAAGGCTGCTTATATATTCAACAGTTATTCAGCTGATCAATGAAATTTATGACGAACTTAAAGAATTTTTTTCAATATTGCATATATTTACGCAATAAATAGAAAGTGAAGTTTACATTTTGAATGTAGTTATTGCCAAGTGTTGATTATCTTTTTATGTCATTATAAATGCGTTAACAGCTCTTTCTTAATCTCAGTTCAGAAAAACTTTTATAATTACTCACGTTTCATTTTCTATTTTGCTGTAAACTGTGCAGGTCTAATCCTACTCTTAGTAGGTTCAACGAATAAGTGAGATAGTATGAAACATACAGTAGAGGTAATGATCTCGGAGCAAGAGGTCAACCAACGTGTAAAAGAACTAGGTCAACAAATTTCAGAACACTATAAAGATTCTGAAGGATTAGTAATGGTTGGCTTATTACGAGGTTCATTCGTATTCATGGCTGATTTAGCGCGAGCTATTGATGTGCCAATGACTGTAGACTTTATGACGGCATCAAGCTACGGCAACAGTATGGAAAGTACTCGTGATGTACGAATCTTAAAAGATTTAGATGACGACATTAAAGGTAAAGATGTTCTTCTAGTTGAAGATATTATTGATACAGGTAATACATTAAGTAAGGTTTGTGAGATCCTATCTATCCGTGAACCAAATTCAATTACGATTTGTACATTACTGGATAAACCTTCTCGTCGTGAAGTAGAAGTAAATGTTGATTGGATTGGTTTCTCTATTCCTGATGAATTTGTGGTTGGTGTGGGTATTGATTACGCTCAGAAGTACCGTAACTTATCGTATATCGGAAAAGTGGTACCGCAAGAATAATTTGAGAGCGGGTGTTCACGCATTACCGTTTTCTAATCTTGATGCTTAATAATGCTATTAAGTAGAAGAATAAAGCCAAAGATCCTTCATGTTCTTTGGCTTTTTTATTGATATAACTATTAGCTATTTTATATAGCGAAAACTTCGGTTAGAAACATTTTTTTATTCCAATATTAGAATGAATGTTAAGCAAATAAAGTATTTCAATGTGTTTATTTTGTTTTTTAAATGTTTCAAATTTGTGGTTGAAAAATAATCACTGGCGGTTACAATTTAACCGTAAATAAAATTTACATCTTACCTATTTAAAGAATTAATTTTACGTTTTAGGAGGTCAACATGATGGTTATTCATATGTACAAACAATGTTGCACCACCAATATCTCGTTTGCATTTACGAGTGTTCGAAACGATTAATTAATTCGTAACCTTCTAAGGCTGCGAATATTGCGGCTATCTTTAGAAGGGTTTCTTTGTATATTCCTCTAGCATTAGTCGCAATATCTCTCACATATCAATATTTGGAGAAATATTATGCGTCATTCAATATACCTACGTTTAGCAACTTTACTTATTAAAGCGGATTTAGCTCGTGAAGAGCGAGAGTGGAAACGTGCTGTACGTAAAGTACAATATGAAATTCCATGGGGAAATGAGTATTTACTAAAAGATATAGGTTTGCATCTTGATGGTCGAACAATCAGCGATCTTGAACAGCCTGTATTTAAAGCCGAGCGCCAAGTACGTCATCTTCGTCGACTCATACGCTTGAGAATAGCGACGTAATAAATAGCCAGAGAAAGTAAGTGGTGAATGCTTTCTCTGGCAACTTATATTATCTGTGTTGTTATAATGCAGTGTATATATTTATTATGATAAAAGGGAACGATATTATTTCCCTTTTATCATTCATCACCAACATTAGTAATATTAGACATTGCTGCTTGATATGATATTTCTAATGATTCGCGACTATGCCCTTTAACACCAAGGTCATTTAATACGCCATCCCCCATGCCATACACAACACCATGAATTTGAACGTCTTGTCCACGTTCCCACGCATTTTGCATAACGGTTGAGTTACCTACGTTATATACTTGCTCTGCGACATTAATTTCACACAGTTTATCACCCCATTTTTCACGAGGTAACTTACCAAATACAGTTCTGTGTTTTAGGAATAAGTCTCTAATGTGCAGTAGCCAGTTATTGATTAAGCCTAAAGGAGGATTATCGATAGCTGCATTTACACCACCACAGCCATAATGGCCACAAACAATAATATGTCTGATTTTCAAAACATCGACAGCATATTGAAGAACGGATAAGCAGTTTAAATCGGTATGAATAACTTGGTTTGCTACATTTCGATGCACAAATAGTTCGCCGGAATATAACCCAGTTAAACGTTCTGCTGGTACTCGACTATCTGAGCAACCTATCCATAAAAAACCTGGGTGTTGACCTTCTTCTAATTTTGCAAAATATTCAGGGCGTTCTGCTTTTATTGATTTAGCCCATTTAGAATTATTCTCAAAAAGTTCTTTAATTTCTGGCATTTTAAATTTTTCATCCCTTAAATACATAAGAAGGAAGAGTATTACCTAAACTTCTTTCTGTTAAAAACCTCAACAGGTTTATTTACTATACACAATGTTACAATTTCAATCTGCTAAAAAATGCTTTTAAAAGTACTCATCTGACGAGTTCATGCTTTTAAAAATGGCTTTTTAGTCTTTATTTATAGTTAGAACATAAGTAGTAGTGATTAGTTCTAATTAACTATTATGAGAGATGAATAACATTTGTTAAATTAATGAGGTTAACGTGTTTATAAACAAGGAGCTAACGGTGTTTGGTCAACGGTTTGACAATATTAATTTAAAAGGGGACCTCTTTGGTGGGGTTACCACGGCCATAATATCGCTTCCTCTCGCACTGGCGTTTGGTGTGGCATCTGGTGCTGGAGCTGAGGCCGGTCTTTGGGGGGCGATAATGGTGGGGCTTTTTGCTTCATTATTTGGGGGCTCTTCAACGTTAATCTCTGAGCCAACAGGTCCCATGACCGTTATCATGACTGCTGTTTTAACTAGCATGGTAGCGAAATATCCTGAAACGGGTATGGCTATGACGTTTACTGTTGTAATGATGGCCGGTGCGTTCCAAATTTTACTCGGTACATTAAAGCTTGGTAAATACATTACATTAATGCCTTATAGTGTAATTTCTGGCTTCATGTCTGGTATTGGTGTCATTCTTATCATTCTTCAACTTTCTCCTTTATTAGGGCATGCAGCACCTGCGGGGGGAGTAATCGGAACCTTATCTGCATTACCTGATACATTAGCTAACTTGGACATTAAAGAGTTATTTCTTGGGTTATTAACTCTTGGGGTTTTATTTTTATTTCCTGATAAATATCGAAAATACGTACCAGCTCAATTAGTGGCTCTTGTTGCGGTAACTCTGCTCTCTGTTCTCTTTTTTGATATGGAATCTATTCGTCGAATTGGTGAGATACCTGCCGGTCTACCTTCTCTGGTTATTCCAACCATTAATTTTGAAATGTTCACCACCATGGTTATTGACGCTTTAGTTCTTGGCACATTGGGCTGTATAGATACGTTATTGACTGCCGTGATTGGTGACTCATTAACACGTAAGGAGCATGATTCAGATAAAGAGCTACGAGGCCAAGGTTTAGCAAATATGATCTCTGGATTATTTGGTGCTTTACCTGGAGCTGGTGCCACTATGGGAACGGTGACCAATATTCAAGTTGGCGCTCGCTCACCGTTATCTGGGGTGTTTAGAGCAGCAGTGCTCGCTTTAGTCGTATTGGTTGCTGGTGGATTAACAGAACCTATTCCGATGGCGGTATTAGCTGGTATTGCTGTATATGTCGGTTTTAATATCTTGGATTGGAGTTTTATTCAACGCGCTCATAAGGTTAGCTTTGCTGGCATGGCCATTATGTACGGTGTTATGTTATTAACCGTATTTGTTGATTTAATTGTCGCTGTTGGTCTTGGTGTTTTTATTTCTAACATTATTATTATTGAGCGTTTAAGCCGAGAGCAAGCAAGGCAAGTAAAAGCGATCAGTGATGCGGATGAAGATGATGTTCCTTTAACTGACAGTGAGCGAGCTCTACTAGATAAAGCTAATGGTAAGGTGCTTTTCTTTTATTTATCAGGTCCAATGATATTCAGTGTATCTAAAGCAATATCAAGGCAGCACAGCAGTATTTCTGATTATGAAGTGATGATACTTGATTTAACCGATGTTCCCATGATTGATGTGACCGTTGGTTTAGCGTTAGAGAATGCGATTAATGATGCACTAGATGCAAACTGTAAAGTGTATTTACTGTGCCCAAATGAGCAGACGAAAGAGCAATTAGATAAGTTTCATGTTACGGATTTAATTCCGAGTGAGAACACCTATAAATTTCGTTATGAAGCGCTTAAGTCTGCAATAAAATATGTTTCACCGAATGAAGAGTAACGTATTAGCTTAATTGGAATAAATCAAACCGTAGGGTGAATCACTCTGCGGTTTTTTTATTATTGATTAAAGATGTGAATTTGCATTCATCGTAATTTAACGATAATCTAGATCAATTATTAGATATTTACTTCCAGATAATAGGTAAATAAATGTACGCATTAGAAATTGAACAATTAAGAAAAACCTATTCAGGTGGTTTTGAAGCTCTAAAAGGAGTGAGCTTAACCGTTGAAAAAGGAGATTTTTATGCCTTACTTGGTCCTAATGGGGCAGGAAAGTCGACGACAATAGGTGTTATTAGCTCTTTGGTAAACAAAACATCAGGCAAAGTACAAGTATTTGGTTATGACATTGATACCCAACTAGTACAGGCAAAGCAGCAAATAGGCTTGGTACCACAAGAGTTTAATTTCAATCCATTTGAAACCGTGTTGCAAATTGTAATTCAACAAGCGGGTTATTATGGTGTATCTCGTACATTAGCAAAAGAGAGAGCTCAAAAATATTTAACTCAGTTGGATCTGTGGGAAAAAAGAAATGATCGTGCACGTAACTTATCTGGAGGTATGAAACGTCGCTTAATGATTGCTCGTGCTTTAATGCATGAACCTAAATTATTAATTCTTGATGAACCAACAGCTGGTGTTGATATTGAGCTTCGTCGTTCTATGTGGGAATTTCTAAAGCAAATTAATGAGCAAGGAGTGACGATCATATTAACTACGCACTATCTTGAAGAAGCTGAAATGCTTTGTCGAAATATAGGAATTATTAATAAAGGTGAGGTAATAGAGAATACCTCAATGAAGTCATTATTGAATAAACTTCAAGTTGAAACCTTTATTTTGGATCTTGCTGAAAATAGCCCTGTTCCTGTTTTAGACGGTGCAAAAATAACCAGTTGTAAAGATGGCTCTATTGAAGTTGAAATTGATAAATCTCAGGGGCTTAATTATCTTTTTGAGCAGTTAAATCATCAAGGTATTAATGTGCTCTCTATGAGGAATAAAGCAAATCGATTAGAAGAATTGTTTGTTAGTATTGTTCGTTCAGGAGAAGCAAAATAATGATGAATTTATATTGGACAGCATTTAAAAGCCTTATCTCAAAAGAAATAAACCGTTTTGTTCGTATTTGGGTTCAAACATTAGTTCCACCAGCAATAACCATGACGCTCTATTTCATTATTTTTGGTAATTTAATTGGGTCACGCATTGGTGAAATGAGTGGCTTTAGTTATATGGAATATATTGTTCCTGGTTTGATTATGATGTCAGTTATAACTAACTCATATTCAAATGTAGCTTCTTCTTTCTTTAGTTCTAAGTTTCAAAAGAACATAGAAGAGTTACTTGTGGCTCCTGTACCTAACTACATTATTATCGCAGGATTTGTTGGTGGTGGTGTTGTTCGAGGCTTGTTGGTTGGTGCATTAGTTACTTGTGTGTCTCTATTTTTCGTTGATATTCAAATTGCTCATCTTGGCGTGATCATGCTGACGGTATTAATGACATCCATTGTTTTTTCATTGGGTGGATTGATTAATGCCGTTTTTGCTAGAACATTTGATGACATTAGTATTATTCCAACGTTTGTATTAACGCCATTAACGTATTTAGGTGGTGTTTTTTACTCGATAAGTCTATTGCCTGAATTTTGGCAAGGGGTTTCTAAGTTAAACCCGATAGTTTATATGGTAAATGCGTTCCGTTACGGTTTCTTAGGCGTCTCTGATGTTGGGATCGGTACGGCATTTGCTGTGTTGTCTGTATTTATTATTGCTTTATATAGTATCGCTTGGCACCTGGTCTCTAAGGGGATTGGCTTAAGAAGTTAATCGCTACATTACTATTATATGTTACATGTAAAATCATAGGAAAAAAGGGCTGAAGATAGTGATTATCTTCAGCCCTTTTATTTTTCTTTTAGAAAAGATTACTCTTCTTCGTCACTCGATGTCGCCGATAATTCAACAACTAAGTTATCAATTAAACGAACTTGACCAAGGAAGGCTGCCATTAGAATAACGGCTTGAGTTGTCTCTTCTGTTGGTTCTTGTAGCGTTCTTGCATCGCGAATGAAGATCTCATCCGGTTGCAGATCCGCTGCGCGTAGTTGATCACTAGCATCTTCAATTAGAGATAGATAATCATTACGGCCGCCACGCATTTGGCTACTGATCCAACGCATAGTGCGAGCTAAAACTGGTGCACGCTGACGTTCATTAAGTGTTAATAGGTTATTGCGTGAGCTCATTGCCAATCCATCCATTTCACGAACGGTTGGTACGCCAACGATTTCAACATCTAACGCCATATCGATAACCATTTGACGAATAAGCGCAAGCTGTTGGAAATCTTTTTCACCAAAGCAAGCAACATCAGGTTGAACAATATTGAATAGCTTATTAACAACCGTCGAAACACCTTTAAAGTGACCTGGACGAGAAGCACCTTCTAAAATGGTAGAGATAACAGGAACATCAACGGTTGTTTGTTTCTCTAATCCTTCTGGGTACATGATCTCAGGTGTTGGTGTGAAGACAAGATCAACGTTTTCAGAAGTAAGTTTTTCAACATCTTCGTCCATTGTTCTTGGGTAGTTAGTTAGGTCATCAACATTGTTAAATTGCATCGGATTAACAAAAATACTAGCAATAACAATATCAGCATGTTCGCGAGCTGTGCGAATTAGGGTTAAATGACCTTCGTGCAGATTTCCCATTGTTGGTACGAAAGCAATGCGTTTACCTTCGCGTTTCCAAGTTTTGATCTGCTCGCGTAATGGTAAAATTTCAGAAAAAATGTCCATTACGTTTCCTTAGTTAAATGTATGTTCAGCAGCAGGGAATGTACCTTGCTCAACATCTTGAATATATTTAGTGACGGCTTTACGCATATCACCAGTTTCTGCCAAAAAGTTTTTAGAGAATTTAGGCATGTAGTTAGCTGAAATACCAAACATATCGTGCATTACAAGGATCTGACCATCCGTTGCATTGCCTGCACCAATACCAATAACAGGAACGGTACATGCTTTTGTAATGCGTTCAGCAAGAGAAGCAGGAACACATTCTAATAGAATAATTTGAGCACCAGCAGCTTCAAGTGTTAGTGCATCTTTTACCATTTGCTCTGCTTTAGCTTCATCGCGACCTTGAATGCGGAACCCACCAAAAATATTAACTGATTGAGGTGTTAAACCAAGGTGTGCACAAACTGGGACGGCACGCTCTGCAAGGACTCGAACTGTTTCAGCTATCCATTCACCGCCTTCAATCTTCACCATGTTAGCGCCTGCTTGCATTAGCTTGCCTGCATTTTCACACGCTTGCTCTGGAGTAGCATAGCTCATGAATGGCATATCAGCCATAACTAAACTATTTGGGCTACCAGCACGCACACAGCGAGTATGGTAAGCGATCTCTTCAGTGGTTACAGGTAGCGTGTCACTCTTACCTTGTAAAACCATACCTAATGAATCACCGACTAATAAAACAGGGACTTCTTGCTGTTCAAATAGTTGTGCGAAGCTAGCATCATATGCTGTAACAGTGGCAAATTTTTTGCCTTCTTGCTTCCACTTCATTAAGTCATGAATAGAGATTTTTTTCATAAAACATCCTTACTAGAAGCGATTAATCTTCCCAAATAGACAAACCATTTCTATCTACAGTTTTTAGTAACTGAGAAAGGGTTGTGCCATCAGGTAAAGTTAAATCATTATAAATTTCAGCGAGCGGATAAAGAACAAATTCACGTTCCTTCATGCCATAGTGAGGCACGGTTAATCGCTCATTGTCGATCGTTTGATCGCCAAATAAAATAATATCGAGATCTAAAGTTCTTGGTCCCCAGCGCTCTTCCTTACGCACACGACCTTGCTCAAGCTCAATCTTTTGAGTGAGATCCAGTAATTCCATTGGAGCAAGGTTGGTTTCAATCTCAACAACTGCGTTAATGTAGTCAGGTTGATCTTGAGGGCCCATAGGTGAACTGCTGTAAAGCGACGATACCGCTGCTACTTTAGAGTCCGGGAGCTGGTGCAGGGCATTGATAGCCACTTTTGCTTGAGCTACGGGATCTCCAAGGTTACTCCCAATCGCAATAATTACTTTGATCATGAGTCGTTATTTGCTCTTTTTTTCTTACGATATGGGCTGCGACGCTTACGAGGTCCACCAGAGCGGCGACCACCGTTTAAATTTTGAACCATATTGTTACGATGTGGTGCTGGTGCATCTTGGAACTCAGTCCACCAGTCACATAAATCTTTAGTTTCGCCGCCTTCAACTTTGCCGCGCATTTCTAAGAAATCATAAGCAGCACGGAATTTTTGTTGTTCAATAAGTACAAAAGCTCGTTTACCTGTGCGACGAGGTAAGCGTAATTGAAGTTGCCAAATATCACGAATTGTTGCAGTTAAGCGACGTGGGATCGCAGTGCTTCTTACTTGAGTATCAAGAATTAGATTAGATGCTTCCATTATTGATTCGTAGTGATCAAATTTTGGATTGTCATCTTGGATTTCTTGCGCTTTTGCTGTTAATGGATACCAAAGCATTGCAGCAAACATAAACGCAGGGTTTACACGCTTACCGCTGTTAATTCGCTTATCTGTAGAGCGTAATACAAGCTCAATCATTTGTTCAGCTGGGCTATTTCCTTCTTCAGTTAAGAAAGGAGTTAGCACAGGGAACAATTGTTGGAAAAGATTAAAATCTCGTAGCATCCAGTAAGTGTTTAATCCATTACCGGTTTGCAGTAGTTTTAATGACTCTTCAAATAATCGAGCAGCAGGAATGTCTCTAAGTAGAGGTGAAAGTTCAGCAATAGGCGCTGCTGTTTTATCACAAATAGTCATATCTAATTTTGCAGCAAAACGAACTGCACGAAGCATACGGACTGGGTCTTCACGATAACGAGTTTCTGGATCACCAATTAAACGGATAATGCCATTTTTTAAATCTTCAATGCCGTTAGCGTAATCGTGTATCGAGTAGTCTGCGATATTGTAGTACATCGCATTAACCGTAAAATCACGACGCTCAGCATCTTCTTCTACTGTGCCATATACGTTATCGCGTAGTAGCATCCCTTCGTCAGATTGAGCTGAGATATTCTTTTTCTCATTCTCTTCTTTGTGGTGACCACGGAAAGTGGCAACTTCAATGACATCTCGACCAAAAAGAATATGCGCTAGACGGAATCGTCGGCCAATTAAACGACAATTTCTGAATAGTTTTTTGATTTGCTCTGGAGTTGCATTGGTTGCAATATCAAAGTCCTTAGGCTCTTGACCTAATAAGATATCGCGCACACCTCCGCCTACCAGATAAGCGTCATATCCAGCATTGCTTAGACGGTAAAGAACTTTAAGTGCATTATCACTTAAATCTTTACGTGAAATATTATGTTCTTGGCGTGTGATAACGTTCAGTTTCAAATCCTCTGTTGAGCAAATATCACTGTTGTTTTTGAGTAAATTACGACAAAAACGGGCAACTTGATTAAAGATAATAACCTCGATATTCAAGTGAGCAGTCAAAAATAGGCGCACATCATAGCTTAAATTGAGGGTTTTGAGAATGGGGTAGTGATCTCGAGCCCAGTTGGAAGCTGATTTAATTGCCAATGTTGGATTGCCCATTGAAGAATTTCATTCAATGTAGCTTGTTTTACTTCTAATGGAATTATAAACCCTAAAAATGCTAATGCAGCTAATAGTGTTGGTTTAGGGTTACTATTATCAATAGCGGGTGCATAGTTTTGTTTAGAAAGTTTATTACCTTTTTCATCAACAGCAAGGGGTAAATGAAGGTAGCTAACTTCATTCGCACCCAGTTGACGGTAAAGTGATATTTGGCGTCCTGTCGGTTCAATGAGATCGGCACCGCGGACCACTTCGGTAACTCCTTGGTCTATATCATCAAGAACCACGGCGAGATTATAAGCAAACAATCCATCTCGACGTTTAATAATAAAGTCTTCTTGTGCAAGTTGGCTTGGGATTGTAATCGTGCCATGTTTAATATCATTAAATGATTCAACAGGATGTTGCATAACCAAACGAACAGCGGAATTTTTTTCTGAATGGAGCTTATCTTTGCAGTGACCTAAATAAAAACCACCGTCTTCTTTTATTTGTTTACGTGTGCACTGGCAATAATAAGCGTTGTTTTCTTGCAGCCATTTATCTATTTGAGATTGATATAAATCGTGTCGTTGACTTTGGTATACAATTTCTTCGTCCCATTCTAGACCGTAATTCTCTATGGTTTGAATGATTAAGGAAGCGGCGCCTGGTACTTCTCTTGGTGGGTCAAGATCTTCAATACGAAGGAGCCATTTTCCTTGATGAGATTTAGCTTGTAAGTAGCTCCCTAGCGCTGCTACAAGAGAGCCAAAGTGTAATGGACCAGAAGGTGATGGTGCAAAACGACCAATGTATTGAGTTGTCATAAATATTCACTATTTAAACGTAAAAAAGGGAGCTAATGCTCCCTTTTTTATGATTTGATAGGTATTAACCTGCCATTTGCTTTTCTTTGATTTCTGCAAGAGTTTTACAGTCAATACAAAGATCAGCAGTTGGACGTGCTTCTAATCGACGAATACCGATTTCAACACCACAAGAATCACAGAAGCCGAATTCTTCTTCTTCGATTTTTGTTAGTGTTTTCTCAATTTTCTTAATTAAACGGCGCTCACGGTCACGATTGCGCAGTTCTAAACTAAATTCTTCTTCTTGAGCTGCGCGATCAACTGGATCTGGAAAGTTCGCTGCTTCATCTTTCATGTGGTTCACAGTGCGTGCAACTTCTTCCCTAAGTTGGTTACGCCAAGCTTCTAGAATCTTTGTAAAGTGTTCAACTTGGGCTGGGCCCATGTATTCCTCACCGGCTTTTTCCTGATAAGGTTCAACACCAGCGATAGCTAGAATTCCTAGCGTTCTTTTTGTATTGCTCTCTGGCATTACAGCTTCTCCTAAAACGTCTTTGACTCTCACTAGCCAAATGAGGGCGCTATCTATAGCAGAAAGAAAAGAGGCAATCAAATATTGATTTCATCAATTGAGATCCAGTAGCAAGAACGTAGCACTTTTCTTAAAAAGAATGTATTTATTACACTAGTGAAGTGACTAAATACTAAAAGGTAGCTTGCGTACGATCTTCATCTCTTTTGATGACATCTCTGCTTGGTAGCAGAGAATATTGACCCCATTTTCAATCGCATCAATTAATAAAGAATGATATTGCTGGTCTATATGGTGTGCGATTGAGACTTTTTCAATACCTGAATGTAAAACAGCGAAAAATAATATGGCTTTATGGCCAAGTTGTGCCATTTCGCTTAATTCCCTTAAGTGTTTTTGGCCTCGAGTTGTAACGGCATCAGGAAAGAAACCTTGACCCGATTCACTTAATAATGTGACGCTCTTCACTTCAATATAGCAGTCAGGTAACGATTTACCAGTAAGTAAAATATCAATTCGACTGCTCTCTGAGCCGTATTTTACTTCGGTTTTTAGCTCGTCATATTCAGTCAGTTCTTTTATGTTCTGCTCTTGAATCGCCTCGACAACTAATTGATTAGCTCGAAGGGTATTAACGCATATTGTGTGATTGTTTTCTGTGACGCTGAGCTCCCAACTGTTAGGGTATTTGCGCTTGAGATTACTGGATGTTGAAAAAAACACCGTACTGTCAGGTTCTGCACAGCCAGTCATTGCCCCAGTATTAGCACAATGAATCGTACGTTCACTATTATCTTCAAGTTTAATATCAGCTAAAAAGCGTTTATAGCGTTTTATCAGCTTCCCAGATTCTAATTCAGGTTCAAATTTCATTTAACTACTGTTTTTTTGTACAATGGTTTAATTCGAGATAATGCCATAAGGCGAACCCATTGTCACAGTTACCTATTGAAACAGTGATCCCATCACTGATTGAGAAATTAAAGCACCACTCTCAGCTTATATTAAAAGCGTCGACAGGTGCTGGTAAGTCTACTTTTTTGCCGCTTACTTTATTAAGAGAGAATCTGATTGACGGCAAAATTATTATGTTAGAGCCAAGGCGCTTAGCTGCCCGTAATATTGCGAATTACTTAGCATCTCAATTAGGTGAAAAGGTGGGGGAACAGGTTGGTTTTAGAGTGCGTGGTGAAGCAAAGGTGAGCTCTAAAACTCGTTTGGAGATTGTGACAGAAGGGATCATGACTCGTATGATTCAGTCTGATCCTGAATTATCAGGCGTAGGGTTACTTATTTTTGATGAATACCATGAAAGAAGCATTCACGCAGATACTTCTTTAGCTTTTGCTCTGGAAGTCCAAGAGGCTCTGAGGGAAGATCTTAAATTATTGGTGATGTCAGCAACATTAGATCAGGCTGCATTGCAAAAATTATTACCGAATGCGGCCTATTTAGAGTCAGACGGTCGTTTATTTCCAGTTGAAACACGTTATCAGCCATTAAAAGCGAATCAAAAATTACTTGATGCAACAGAGAATGCGATTCGACAAACTTTGATTAATGAAACTGGCTCAATTTTGGTTTTTCTTTCTGGAGTCGGGGAGATTAAACAACTGGAAGAAAGGTTAAGTGATCTTTCATCAGAGGTGATTCTTGCTCCTTTGTATGGTCAACTGGAAATAAGAAAGCAACAACAAGCATTAATACCTGCACCAATAGGACAAAGAAAAGTTGTACTTGCAACGAATATCGCTGAAACCAGTTTAACGATTGAAGGTGTTCGAGTCGTTATCGATAGTGGGTATGAAAATAAGGCGAGCTTTGATGCGAAAACAGGAATTACAAAATTAGAAAAAAAGCGTATTGCACAATCAGCATCAGAGCAAAGAAAAGGGCGAGCAGGACGTTTAGAGTCAGGTGTCTGCATTCGACTGTACAGTGAGTCGCAATTCAAACAACAAGCATTAGTTCCTATCCCTGAAATTGAATCGTCAGATCTTAGTTCTTTGATTGTAGAGTTAGCTAAGTGGGGAGTGACACAACCTTCGGATTTACAGTGGTTAACATTGCCGCCCAATTCTAATGTTCAACAAGCAAAAGAATTGTTAAAACAGTTGGGACAACTTGATACCCAAGGACAATTGACAGTGCTTGGTGAACAATCACAACACTTAGGTATGGATCCTCGGCTTTCTATGATATTGCTTCGTGCAAAGGAAATGTCATTGGCTCATCTAAATACGGCATTATTTCTTTTGCCGATTATTGAAGAGCCTGCTAAATCGATAAAGTCAAAAGACGTAAGTTACCATCTTTCTTTACTGCTAGATGGGAAGTATCCGAAATCAAATTATTATCATCAAAGAGCTCACCGATTAGCTAAAATGCTCTTAGTTAATGAAGATAAAGCATTGGCATCACCTAATTATGTAGGGGAAGTATTAGTTAATGGTTTCCCTGATAGACTTGCGATGGCCAAAGGTGACTCCGGTCAATTTCAATTATCTAATGGGCATGGGGTTCAAGTTGATGAACTAGAAAACCTCGCTCAAAGTGATTATTTGGTGGTGGTTGATTTATTAAAAGGCATAAATAACCGCAGTCAGGTTTTACTTGGTGCTTCTTTAACACTGTCATCACTTTTAGATTCCTGTTCTGATTTACTATCTGAAGTAGAGTATGTTGACTGGGATGAAAAAAATGGTCGCATGCTTGCCGAACAACGGACTCAATTAGGGTCGTTGGTGATTAAGCGCCAACTAATAAAATCACCAGATGAAAGTAAAATATCAGAAGCATTGCTACGTATGGTTCAGAGACAAGGATTACCTAGCTTAAATTGGAGTGACACAGTAGAAGCATTTCATTCTCGTTTGCTATGTGCATCGATATGGTTGCCTGAATTGGGTTTACCTTTGTTAGATGAAACCCATTTATTAAATGATGTCGATAAGTGGCTGCAACCTTTTATGAATCACATCAAAAATGATCAGCAACTAAAAGCTCTGAATATTATGGAAGCGTTAGAGGCTTATGTTGGGTGGAATAATATGCAGTTAATTAATGAATATTTACCTAATCATTACGTATTACCGACAGGAACAAAAGCAAAGATACAGTATCAATTACAATCAGAACCTAAGATCTCAGTTCGAATGCAAGAAGTATATGGAGAGGCTGAAACGCCATTATTAGCAAAAGGAACAAAAAAACTAATGATGGAGCTATTGTCACCGGCGCAAAGACCATTACAAACAACAAGCGATCTTGCTAGTTTTTGGCAGGGTTCTTATAAAGAAATACAAAAAGAGATGAAAGGGCGTTATCCAAAGCATATTTGGCCAGATGATCCTGCAACACATCAAGCAACCAAAAAAACAAAACGTCACTTTAACTAATATTCATAATTAAAAAGATTTCTCATGGCTGAAAAGAAAAAAACACCAACAAAAGCTGCCCCTAAAAAAACGACAGCAAAGAAGAAAGCACCAGCGAAAAGAAAAACATCATCTAAGAAAAAAGCGCAATCTTCTCGTCCTTTTTGGAAGAGTATGATGATTTTAGGCTTTAAATTAAGTTTGGTTGTTTTAGCTATTCTTGTTATCGCCGGTATTTATCTTGATACCGTAGTTAAGAAACGTTTTGATGGTCAATTATTTAGTTTGCCTACGGTTGTTTATAGCCGAGTGCTAACTTTATCTCCTGGGCAAAATATCAGTTTAAAAACGGTTCAAAATGAGTTGGATTTACTTAAATATCAAAAAGTACGTCAACCTCAACGCCCTGGTGAATATTCATCATCATCAACAAAAATTGAATTAATTCGTCGTCCTTTTGAATTTCAACAAGGACCTGAGCCAGATCGCCACGTCATGCTTTATTTTAATTCTGAAGGACTTCAGAAAATTGAAAATAGAAGCGTCATGAAACAAATGGGTTTTTTACAAATCGAGCCTCAGTTCTTAGGTATGTTGGATGCTGATGATGATCAACAGCGTTTATTCTTACGTAGAGAGCAGTTTCCTGAGGTAATGGTTGATGCCTTACTAGCGACAGAAGATCGTGATTTTTATCAGCATGATGGAGTTTCCCCTCTTGCTATAGCTCGAGCTATGGTCGTGAATGCTAAGGCAGGACGAACCGTGCAAGGTGGTAGTACGCTGACTCAACAATTGGCGAAAAACTTATTTCTTTCTCGTGAACGTACATTACGGCGAAAAGTTCGAGAAGCGTATCTCGCATTAATTTTAGACTATCGTTATAGCAAAGATCGTATTTTAGAAGCGTATTTAAATGAGGTGTATTTAGGACAAACTGGTGGAGAGGCCATTCATGGTTTTGGCTTGGCTGCACAGGTGTATTTTGGTCGACCAATAGAAGAGTTGCGTATTGATCAACTAGCAATGTTAGTTGGTATGGTGAAAGGCCCGTCTTATTACAATCCGATGCGTTTCCCTGAACGAGTAAAAGAACGCCGAGATTTAGTTCTTCGATTAATGATGCAAGAAGAGATCTTGTCACCACATCAATATGAAATGGCTGCTAGCCGTCCACTTGATGTAAAAAAACGAGCAACTATAGCGACAAGACAGCCGGCTTATTTCCAGCAATTAAAATGGGAACTAAAAGAGAAAGCGGGTAAGGCATATCAGAAAGGGGAAGGGTTACGAGTATTTACTACTCTGGACCCTCTGTCTCAGCAAAAAGCAGAGCAGGCCGTTGAGAGAACAGTACCTCAGCTAGAAAAAAGAGCTGGAAAAGGTTTGGAAGCTGCAATGGTGATTGTTGATCGTCAAAGTGGTGAAATTCGAGCGATGATTGGTGGTAGCCGAACTGGATTTGATGGATTTAACCGAGCGATTAATGCTAAACGACCAATAGGGTCATTAGTTAAACCTGCTATCTATTTGAGTGCATTAGAAACACCGGATAAGTTTTCATTAGCAACTACGTTAGATGATAAACCGATTGCATTAAAAGGAAGTAAAGGTACAACATGGACGCCAAGAAACTTTGATCGTAAATTCAGAGGAGAGGTTCCTCTTTATTATGCTCTTTCTCGTTCTCTAAATGTACCGACAGTAAATCTCGGTTTAATGGTTGGTTTAAGCAAAGTAACTGACACTTTAGTTAAATTAGGGGTTGATGCAAATGAGATTAATCAAGTGCCATCAATGCTATTAGGATCCATCAACTTATCGCCATATCAAGTCGCTCAAATGTATCAAACGATTGGTAACGGTGGGAGAAAAGCCGCTTTAACAGCACTTAAGGCGGTTGTAGATAATGATGGAAATTTACTTTATGAAAACTTCCCTAAATCAGCCGCAGTAGTTCCTGAACAAGCAACGTGGTTAACTGTGTATGGAATGAAACGAACGGTGAGTGAAGGAACGGCTCGCTTCTTAAATAGTAAATATAGTTGGGCGGCTTTAGCTGGTAAAACGGGAACAAGTAATGATTCAAGAGACAGTTGGTATGCAGGTATTGATGGTCGTGAGGTTGCTATTACTTGGTTAGGTCGTGATGATAACAAACCAATGAAATTGACAGGTTCAAGTGGTGCGTTACGAGTTTACGCTGATTATCTAAGTATGCGCTCTCCTGAAGTGCTTCAATTACCGTGGCCAAATGAAGTGACAACCGCTGGATTTGATTTACAAAGTAATAAAACACTAGAACCAGATTGTTCAGGTCGAGTGAAGTTACCTATTTGGGATCAAAAAGGGCAGTATAAAGCTGAGTGTGAAAAGAATAAGCCTGCAGCTTGGTTAACTGATATTTTTGGTTTTTAACGGTTAACAAAGAGATCCTCTCTTAATTATCAAATCATGCTAGATAATTAAGAGAGGCATACAATTTTACTAATTATTGAATGAGAGTTTAAAGAGGATATATTGAATAAAGTCGATTATCTTTTGATGAAAATGTTATAAAATCGACCGTTGCGAGTATATTTTCACCAAACAATCCTTTTTTTGTAATTAGTTGTTGACCCTGAAACTAAAAAGCATTCTAATACACCTCGTTGCCCGGATAGCTCAGTCGGTAGAGCAGAGGATTGAAAATCCTCGTGTCGGTGGTTCGATTCCGCCTCCGGGCACCATATTAATTTGTTGGTGTCTAACATGATTAGCACGAGCAATGAAATTAAGTGTGCCGACTTAGCTCAGTAGGTAGAGCAACTGACTTGTAATCAGTAGGTCACCAGTTCGACTCCGGTAGTCGGCACCATCTCTTCTCTTTTGAGAATAAAAATCTGTTCCCTTTTAGTTCAGTCGGTAGAACGGCGGACTGTTAATCCGTATGTCGCTGGTTCAAGTCCAGCAAAGGGAGCCACTTTTTAAAGCCTTGTCAGAAATGACGAGGCTTTTTTTATATTTGAAATTTGTATTTCCTACTTCGTCTTGAGTAAATTGGTACTATAAAAAAAGCATGCTGTAGTAGCATGCTTTCAAAGAGTGGCGATGGATTTTAAACTTAATGTTTAACTTGGAATTTATTTAGCCAAGTCTCAAGGTCATCAGCAAGTTCTGTTAATGTTTGAGTGCTGTTTTGGCTATCAGCGACAACTTTCGCTAGTTGTTGACCACTTTCTTCAATGATATTCACTCGCTGTGTAATATCTTCACTAACGTATTTTTGCTCTTCAGATGCACTTGCTATCTGATGGCTCATGCTAGAGATAGTTTCAAGAGCCGTTACAATTTGTTGTAAAGCATCAGAAGCATTTTTAGATTCAGATACTGTGCTCTTACTCGTTTCAGCACATACTTCCATAGTAGAAATAGCATTATGTGAACCTTCTTGAAGGTTAGAAATCATTTGCTGAATTTCTTTAGTGCTGCCTTGAGTTCGGCCTGCAAGGTTGCGAACTTCATCTGCAACAACAGCAAACCCACGTCCTTGCTCACCTGCTCGTGCTGCTTCAATTGCTGCGTTTAATGCTAATAAGTTTGTTTGTTCAGCAATATCACCAATTACATCTAGCACTTTAACAATACTATTTACTTCATTATCTAGCTCAGCTACGGCTGTACTTGCAGTACTTAATTGTTCAGCTAAACCTTCAATGTTTGATACGGTAGCATTAATTAACTCTTGTGTACGTACACTTTGTTTGTCTGCATTATCTGTATTGATAGCTGTTTGCTGTGCTGATTCTGCTACGTTGTTTGCAGAAGATGCCATTTCAGTTATAGCTGTAGCAATCATTTCTGTTGATTGGTGCTGATCTTCAGTTAGTTGACTTACGGTACCTGAACGAGAATGTACATCAGATAACTCGTCTTTCAATGCAATCATTGATTGGGTTAAATGCTCAACAAGTTCAGCTAAAGAAAGGTTCATTGTTTGAACTGCTTGATAAATACTACCTTCAGGAGCTTTACTCTCAAATTGAGTGACGATTTGCCCAGCTGCAACTGTTTGAATTGCAGAGCGTACATCGTGAGGTTCGCCACCAAGCAGTGCAAGCATACGCTTAATTGCAATCATTAAAATACTAAGTATTAAGCTAGCAATGATAAAAGCCAATCCGAATTGCCATTGTGCTGTTGCCCAAAAGCGTTCATTTACTTCTGTTTCGCCAATACCAGTACCGACAATCCAATTCCATTTATGTGTTTTTTCAGCAATAGATAGCTTTTTATCAATACTGCCATCTGGCATTTTTAAGGACCAAGTATATTCAGCCATACCATTTGGATTTTGATTAATGGCATTTTCTAAAATTTGTCCTACGCTACGACCTTCACTATCTCTAAATTCATGAAAACTTGTGTCGTGTAGCTGAGGATCTAAAGGTGCAGCAAGAAAAGTTAAGTTTTCATCAGCAACATAAACGTATTCATTATCTTTATAAATGTTATTACGTAATATAGTAATAGTAAGTTCTTTTGCTTTTGCTTCTTCAATCTTTCCTTCTTCTACCATATTCTCCATATTGGTAATTAAGTTATAGGTAGTTTGAAAAATCTCAGTTACTCGAGATTTGTTATCTATTGTACTAGCAACTCGTAAAGTCCATAAGCCTGTTGCTGTCATTAATATAAGAGAACAAAAAATGATGGTAGCCAGAACGTAAGATTGGTTTTTTAGCTTCATGCCTTGTGATCCTTGATTATTAGTCTGATGTATATATATCGGCAGAATTATTTATAAGTTTAATAAATGCCACTTTGGAGTGGAATTTCCGCGCTTTATATAATAAGAAGGGAATAAATAACAAGAACAAGTTCACTATTTATTAAATATCATTGGTATTTATGATTGAGAGCCTAGATTTTAATCAGTTTTAGGATGTTTTAATAAGTTTTATGGCTTCATATTGAACGTTTTGTTTATATTCTATGCATTTGAATTGAATCTTAAATAAAATGCTTGCCAATATGAATTAGGTCTCTATAATGCGACCTCACTGACACGGAGAGCTTATCCAGTAAGGGTTTGCAATCAGGTTGGTCTAGATGGTTTTTTAAAATTGGTTTCAAATAAGTGCTTGACACTGAAGCTTAAATGAATAAAATGACCATCCTCTTCGAAAGAAAGCCTTAATGGCTTAAAAGTAGAAGAAAGCTCTTTAACAATTTAACCAAATCAATCTGTGTGGGCACTTGTGAATTGATAATCAAACCAGTTTGTTTTCATTTTTTAAATGAAAGTAAACGAGATATCAATGAACTGAGTGACTACACAAAATTACTTTTATGTAACAATCAGTATTAATCATTGAGTCGGTTTTGTTTCTGCTTCTCTTTATAGAAAAGACAGAGCAACCAAAAAACTTTAATTGAAGAGTTTGATCATGGCTCAGATTGAACGCTGGCGGCAGGCCTAACACATGCAAGTCGAGCGGAAACGACTTAACTGAACCTTCGGGGAACGTTAAGGGCGTCGAGCGGCGGACGGGTGAGTAATGCCTGGGAATATGCCTTAGTGTGGGGGATAACTATTGGAAACGATAGCTAATACCGCATAATGTCTTCGGACCAAAGAGGGGGACCTTCGG